>CAMVBR010000008.1 GCA_947165755.1 uncultured Clostridia bacterium | reverse complement strand
GGACGGATCATCTTTATAGTAATCGATATAGCCTTTGAGACCTTCCGTGTGATCGACGTAGGCGGATATCCGGTGTTCATGTATATCGCCGCGCTGCTCGGAAGCGTATTCTCAGGCGGGGCCGCGCTCACCGCCGCACGGTTCTATTATCGGAGGAGGGGAGCATTTGCTTAAACAGGAATTGAAAAAAGTATTTCTCAAACGGCGGTTTTTATTTGTCTTTTTAGCGCTGATGGCGGCGCAGGCCATTTTACTTACGGTCTCGGCAGGGCGCGAGGGGCTTGCGGGCTTTGATAAAGAAACCTATGAGCATTTTGTGCAAACCTATCGTGGCGAGCTCACCGAAGAAAAAAGCGAGCGCCTGAAAACGGTGTTTTTGTGTCTCGAGAGCGCGGATGAAGCGCTGATGTTCGGCGAAGCGTTTTATCAGAGCGGCGAGTATTCCCGCGAAGCGTTTTTGCAGCTGCAAACGGAGCTCTCGCAGTACGTATCGGGAAGAACGGGTCTGAACGTATTCCGGGAACAATGCGAATACGCTGCGGCAAAGCCCGGGAGACAGATCGTGAACGGGGAGGCGTGGAAGGAGATCTTCTCCAATGAGACCGCGGATATCGTTTGCGTGCTTGCGATCATCATTTATACGGTAAGCGCGTACGTTGCCGAAAACGAAACGAATTTTACCCTGCTGCGTCTTTCCGCGCCAAAAGGCAAGCGGTCGCTTTACCGGCTGGAGCTGGCGCTCGGTATGGGTACGGCGGCAGCTTTTTCCCTTGTTTGCTCGGCGCTGCGGTTCCTGATTGCTGCGGCCAAATGGCCCTTGCGGGATCTCGATGCGCCTTTAGAGAGCATCCCCCTTTTTGAAAATACCGCGTTCGGCGGGTCGCTGCTGCAGGGGTATCTTGCGGTAACGCTGCTGAAAATGCTTGGGGCTATGGCCTTTTGCGCGCTCTGTTTTATTCTCGGCAATCTGCTTACGACTTCGGTATCGGTGCTGCTGGCGGGGCTGCTCAGCGTGGTGCTGCCGCAGTACCTTCTGCGGGACGCCCGTATTTATTATTTTTCGCCGGTATCCCTGCTGCGCGGCACGGGGTTCCTTTTCGGCAGCGTGATCATAGAGGAGGAGGGCGCGCTGCCTTTCGTGGAAAGCGAAGCGGCGGGGCCGCTTGCGCTGCCGGCGTCGTTATGCCTTGCCGCTGCGATTACGGTTACGGCATTTTTATACTGCAAAAAGCGGGGGAGGGCAACATGAAAAAAAGAATCGTGGCTATCGCGTTATTTATTGTGTTTCTTCTTTTACCGTCGGCCTGTGAGAAAGAACTGCCCGAGGGGAACGTGCTGCTGAATTTTGCCGCTGCCACGCCTATGGTCGCTGCGGGCGGCGTTTTCGCCGTGGTGGGCGACAGCGGCAACGAGCTCCTGCTGTTTTCGCCGCAAAAAAGCAGCGCGCCCCTCGTGCTGGCTGAAAACGCCGTATTCGTGTGTGAAAACGCGCATCACGGCGGTTATGCGCTCGTCGGCGCGGATGCGGAATCCTTCTATTACCTGCGCCGTTCCTATTCCGGCAACGGCTACGGCGAGGGGCACGGCTCTCGCGTTTACCGCTATTTTCCGAAAAACGGCAGAACGGAGCTTGTGTATCGGGACGTTGCTCTTACGAATTTCGACGGGTTTCTGGGGCTCGAGGATATGCTTGGGTTTCATAATCCGCTTTCGGACGGGGCGGTCACGGAAAGGGGCGGGTTTTGGATCAGGGGAAATGCGGTGCTGACGCGCGACGACCTGCTGCGGATGCTGAAAAGCGAAAATGAAGCCCGGTCCGCAGGCATACGGCTGAGCGATCATCTGACCCGTATTTGCCTGACGGGAGACAGCATATTTTTTACGGACGCATTCCAGAACCTGTATTTATACCGTATAGATGCGGAAACCTTCAGAAAACTCCCCTTTGAGGCGGTAAGTATGTTTTTCGTAACGGAAGAAAATCTTTTTGTGATCCGCTCCCCCGGCGGGGATATCACGGTATGCGACAGGTATGGGGAGCTTGTGAAAACGATACCGGCAGACGGTGCCGTGTTCAGCAACGCAAATTGCTGCCGCACGGAAAACGGCGCGCTGTTTTTGCAGGATGAAACGGGCGTTATTTGGAAGATCGGCAAAAATCTGACGGTCGAGGCGCTGTTTTACGTTGCGCCGGAAAAAACGATGTGGACGGTAAGCGACGGAATGGTGTATTATTACGACGCCGATATAGGCTCGGTTTTACCCGCGGCGTATTGAAACGACGCTGCGCTTTCCCGTTTATTCTCTTTTTTTGAAAAGAATGATACGTTTTCATTTTAACGGTGTTATATAAGGTGAAAGATCTTTCACCGGAAGGAGGATGCGCATTGGATGACGTGCGGCTCTTGCAGTTGTTTTTTACCCGAAATGAGGAAGCGTTGAAGCAATTGGAATTGCTTTACGGCGCTCTGATGCGCTCCGTTGCGTTGAATATCCTGAACGACCCGCGGGATGCCGAGGAATGCGTAAACGACGCGATGCTTTCCCTGTGGAAGAGCATACCCCCTGCCGCACCCGAAAACATGAAGGCCTACGCCCTGAAAACGGTGCGCAACGTCGCCTTCAACCGCTATAAGGCAAATCGCGCTGTGAAACGCGGCGGCGGAGTAATGCCCGAGATCTACGTGGAATTGGAAAACTGTTTTCCGAATACGGATTCCGTGGAAGAGATCCTTGTGCGCAAGGAAACGCTGCGCGCCGTAAATCGGTTCCTTTCGGGGTTGCCGGCGCGGGAACGGAATATCTTTTTGCGAAGATACTTTTTCGCGGAAGACGCTGCCCGGATCGCGGCGGATTACGGTATGAAGGACGTCGGTGTCCGGGTGATCCTCTCGCGGACCCGCGCGAAGCTGAAACGATATCTCGCAAAGGAGGAGGGGTTCTGAAATGAAAACCGATGCTTTATTTGAACTTCTGGGCAACGTGGACGACGATCTGGTCTCCGCAGCGCATGAAAAAACGTATCTCAAAAAAGGAGAGAAACAAAATGAAACAAACAAATAAAATCAAAGTATTGCTGATCGCGGCGGCGCTTATTGCGGTAATGGCGCTGAGCGCGGGCGCCGCCTACCGTTTCTTCTTGCCTGCCGGGCTTGAAAACGTGATGGGCTTCACCTCGGAAGAGATGATGCAGGTTATAGAAGACGGAGAGGCTGACGCCTATACGCTGAAGGTGACCGAAAAGAGTATTGATACCGCAGGCTTCCGGGTGACGTTTGAAGGTATCGTGCGCGGAAAAGCGCTCCGCAGGGATTTTACTGAAAATCTCAGTATCGGCGGCAGAACGTCAGCGCAGTTCCGCGTTGATAAAACCTACGCCGTGTTTACGGTAACTCGCCTTGCGGGCGGTGCGGTGCTGTATAATCCGGAGTATAACGACGACGTCAACGGCTCCGCCATCGGGTACTTGGTCCAGCTGAAGGATTACGTTCCCAACGCCAACTGTTTTCCCTGCGAATACTATTTCTATGAAGATGCGGATACGAACGTGCTGTATCTTGCCTGCGATATCACCTCCGTCCTTCCTTTCGGCGGAAAGGAACTGAAAATCGCAGTGATCGGCCATTTCGTGGGAAGTATGGACAATCTGGATATAGACGACAACGGATATCTGTGTGATAAAGAAGGGTATACCGGTATTTCCGCCGTGTTCGATCTTCCCATTGACGCATCGTTCGGAGATGAAGCGGCGGTCGCTGCGCAGATGAACAACGGTACGTTCAACACCCGGGAGGAATACGAATCCCTGATGGAGGAATTCCGACTGCAGGAATCGGAATACGGAGAGGCTTCGGAAAATGCGGATGAAGCGACCACGGCCGATTCGTCTGTGATCACCATGCAGGAGGCGTTCGAATCGCTTTTGGATGCGCAGGGCTATACTCTGCCTGCGGATTCGGAAGACTGAGGGGCAAGCCGATCGGGCATTGAATAATAATTGCCGCTATTGCGCGGCCGCCGTCCGAAAGGGCGGCGGCTGTTTTCATGTTTCAAGCTTTGCTCATTGTCGAAGATGTTATCATTATTATTATTACAAAAGTGTAATGCGCTCGGTATAAAAAGAGACCTCCGCGAGGTGCGGAGGTCTCCCGTGCATATGCTTTCTATTCAACGGATTTCAGCGATTCCACCATATCGATGCGGGTGGTCTTTCTGCGAAGTATCAGGTTTACACTTACGATAAACGCCGTTGTGATCAGAATCGCGATCACGTAAGAATAGGCCCGGATGCTCTGCCCGTACATGACGGTATCGATAGCCGTAAACGTGATCAGCAGCCGGTGCAGGCTGATGCCGAGCCCTACGCCGAACAGAATGCCGAACAGCGATACGATCACGTTTTCGCGCAGAATATAGCTGTTTACCTCGCCGTCGTTGAAGCCGAGCACCTTCAGCGTAGCCAGCTCCCGTGTGCGCTCAATGATATTGATATTCGCGAGGTTATAAAGCACAACGAACGCGAGGATCAGCGCGGAGGCAAAGAACACGAGGATCACCGTGCTCAGCGCCTTCGTGATCTCGCCGATGGCTTCGGTGGTATCGGAAAGAAAGGCGACCGTGGTCACGCCGTCGATTTTCATCAGGTCGCTGGAAAGCAGCCCCTTTACGTTCGCGTAGTCCGTGGTTTTGGATTCCTTCAGACTGTCGGAGATGTTCGCAATGGCGTAGCTGTAGGTTGGCGCCGTGCCGGTAACGTTTTTATATACCGTGGGGGTGAGGTAAATATAGTGGAAGGTATAATTTTCCGCGACGGCGCTCACGGCGACGGTGTAAACGTTGCCCGACGCGTCTTCAAAGCTGATATCGTCGCCTACCTGCGTATTCGTGTCTTTTGCCAGCTTTTCGGTGATCACCGCGCCGGAATCGTCAAGGGCGAGCTTTTCACCGGTGGTTCTGCTGCGTAAATCGAAGAACGCGTTCAGCTCCGTGGGTACTTCCGGCACGAGCACGTAAACGTCAAGTCGGTTTTCGGCGCGGGAGCTGAAGCCGGTCATGCTCTTCATGGATACGAGGCACATGCTCGCAATGCGGCCGTCCGAAGCGGCGGCCAGATATTCCTGTGTGTGTACCGGCGTGGTCTGCGGGTTTTCAAAGACGACCTGGATATCGTATTTTGAGATCGCGTCGGCGTCGTCGAACTGTTTTTCTTTGATCGCGGAGATGGAGTTGTAAAAACCGAGGCTGGCAAGCAGCAGCGCCGTGCAGCCCGCAACGCCCGCAAAGGTCATAAAGAAACGGCTCTTATTGCGGAAAAGATTGCGCGCGGTCACCTTGCCTGTGAAATTCAGATTTTTCCAAATAAAGGGAACGCGTTCCAACAGGATCTTTTTACCCTTTTTCGGCGTTTTGGGGCGCATCAAAACGCTGGGCCGCTGGGTAAGATCGTGCGTGGCGGCGATCACCGTGACGATGGCGGTGGAAAGCAGCGCGATGCCGAAGCCGATACCCGCATACAGCGGCGGGAACCGGTAAGCGATCGGCGGCAGGGAATACATGATGGAATACGCAGCGTTGATAGCATAGGGAAACAGGTACATACCCACCCCGATGCCGAGCGCGGAGCCGAACACGCATGCGCTCAGCGCGTAAACGACGTATTTCATCATCACGGCAAGAGAGCTGTAGCCCAGGGCTTTATAAGTGCCCAGAAGAACACGGTCTTCTTCCACAAGTCTGGTTACGGTAGTCAGGCACACAAGCGAGGAGATGATGAAGAAGAAAATGGGGAAAATGTTTGATAATACCTCAATGTTATCTACGCTCTCTCCGTAGCTGGAATAGCCGGGCATGCTTTCACGGCCGGAAACGCTCCAGTTTACGTGATCGAGCGCATCGTACAGCGCCTGTGCGTCCGCGAGCTCCGATTTGGCGAAGGCAAGGGAAGATTCGGTTTGTGCGGTGATCTCGTCGCGCTTCGCCTGCGCTTCCGCGAGCTGTGAGGGCGCAGACTGCACCTGCTTTTTCAGCTCGTTGAGCTCGTTTTCGGCTTTCATTTTTGCAATGGCAAGTTCTACGCTGCCGGTTTGGATGTTGTAACCCTGCTGGGTCAGTGTGTCGCTGTAGGTCGTAAGATCGGAGGACGCCTTTTGCAGCTGCTGATAGGCGGTCTGGCTTTCCTGCGTGGCTGTTTCCAGCCGGGTCTGTTCTTCGGCCAGGCGTTTGCCGAGGGCCGTGATCATTTCGGAATATTCCGAAAGGGTGGATTCCTGTTTCGCAAGCTCGGCCTTTTGCTTTTGCAGATAGGGCTGCAGATTCGCCACGATCTCACCGGCAAGGCCCGTGGTGGTCAGCGCGCGAACGGAGTTGAAAAGATCCGGGTACGTGCCCTGCATGATCGTGATAAAGCCCTGGATCTGCTCGTCGGAATAAGCGTTTGACTGTGTATCGCCGATTCGATCCAGCATGGCTTCGGCGGCGCTGATCAGGGATTTTGTGGAATTGATCGAGGTTTGTGTGCTTGCGATCTTTGCGCGGGCGTCGTTATACTGATTATAATAGGTGTCGTATTGGTCTTTTGCCGTTTGCAGCTGCGCCTGTTTTGCATCGTATTCCGTTTGCCTATCCGTCAGTTCCTGACGCATGCGATAGTAGTTGTTAAGCGCCTGCTGGTAGGCCGCGCTGTTCTGGTTCAGGTCGCTTTCCACCTGAGAAAAGGTATCGTTGAACTGCTTTTCCGCATCCGCAACGATCCGGCTGCCGTTTTCAACCAAAGGCTTCAGGGTGGCGATCGCCTCATCCAACTGCTTGATCGCTTCCGCTGCTTCGCTCTCGCTTTGCGCGATTTCATTGCCGGCCTTGCTGATACGGTCTGCAAGCTGGGGCCGCAGCGTATCCACGCGGGCTTTGATCAGGCTCGGGGATGCCTCTTCGATCTTCTTAACAAAGGAATCCGTATAACTGAAGTATTCTTCGGAAAACGGCGTAAAGTTTTCGGCGCCGGCAATTTTTACAAACACTTCAGAATAGTAATCGGCGGCAAACGCCTCTTCGGGAATGATGATGAACGTGCCGAGCTTGCCGCTGCCGATATTTGTATTGCCCCGTTCAAAAGAGAGGTAAAGCGGGGTGCGGATGACGCCTACAACGGTAAAATCACCGACCGCAAGCGTTTCGGGCGTTTCACCGCCGCCGTTTTTCAGGGTGATCACGCTCCCAAGCTGAAATTCCTTCGGCGTGGAAAGGCGGCTGGCGTCCACAAGGCATTCGTTCTTTTGCTGCGGATAGCGCCCGTCGATGAGCTGAACGCGGTTCATATACGCGCCGTCATTCACGCCGTGCGTGAAATTGTAGATATCGTCGGGGGAGATACTATAGGCGCGGGTGGTGATGAAGGTGCCGTCGATATCGATGGCGGCCTCGCCGTTCACATATACGAACGCATCGGTGAATTTACCTCCGGAGGCGTATTCCACGCCCTCGGTTTTTCTCAACGCGTCCAGATCCTCATCCGTAAAACCGATGGAAGACTGAATCCTCATATCTGCCAGATTGTACGACTGAAAGTAGGTATAGGCGTTCGAGAGCATATCGGGAGAAGTGGCTTTGATCCCCACGAAAAACGCAGTGCCCAGAGCCACCATCAACAGGATTGAAATGTATCGGCTGAAGTGATGCCTTACAGTGCGTAGGGTATCCTTAAAAATCAGCTTGTTCAAAACGGCCTCCTTACCACTCAAGCCTGTCCACGGGGAGCGGGCGGTCATTGATCGTGATCCGCTGTACTTTGCCGTTTCGCATGGTGATCACGCGGTTTGCCATGGGGGTGAGAGATGTATTGTGGGTAATGATGATAACGGTCATTCCGGTTTCGTTGCTTGTGGTTTGCAGCAGTTCCAAAATCTGCTTGCCGGTGCCGTAATCCAGAGCGCCCGTGGGTTCGTCGCAGAGGAGCAGCTTCGGGTTCTTTGCGAGGGCGCGGGCGATGGCCACGCGCTGCTGCTCGCCGCCGGAAAGCTGGGAAGGGAAGTTGTTCAGTCTGTCGCCCAAACCGACGCGCTCCAGCATACGGCGCGGGTTCAGGGATTTTTTCGTAAGACTCGACGCCAGCTCTACGTTTTCCAGCGCGGTAAGATTCGGAACGAGGTTATAAAACTGAAATACAAAGCCCACGTCTTGCCTGCGATAGAGCGACAGCCTGCGCTTGGAAAAGCTGTTGACCGGTTCGTTGCCGATCAGCACCTTGCCGTCGTCGCAGCGGTCGATTCCCCCGAGAATGTTCAATACGGTCGTTTTGCCCGCGCCGCTGGGCCCAACGATCATGCAAAGCTCACCCTCTTCAATCTTAAAAGAGACCCCGTCTAATGCCGGGATCGTGACTTCGCCCATTTTATATTTTTTGTAAACGGAGGACAGCTCTATGAAACTCATGACGTACCTGCCTTTGTATTTTTAATAATTATATAATAAAAAAATAATACAGTCAATATTATTTCATATTCATATTAAAATTATCTGAAACAAGGTGGTTTTCTGTATGATGAATAAAAATACATATATCACTGCATATTGATGAATGCGCCGAAGCGGCTGCTCTTGACAATCCCCGGAATTGCGATATAATGAAAGAAATAATCAGACAGGAGTTTTTTATATGAGCGTAACAAGAGAAAGCTTCGGCTTTATGCCGGACGGTACCGAAATCTATAAATATATTCTTGAAAATGACGCGGGCACGCAGGTGCACGTGCTTACCCTCGGCGCAACGCTGCAATCCATTTTGTTCGCCGATAAAAACGGTGAAACAAAAGACCTGCTGCTTGGGTTCGATACCGTAGAGGATTACCTTACGAAATCCAATTATCAGGGCGCCACGGTCGGCCCTTACTGCAACCGCATCGGCGGCGCAGCCATAGATATCGGCGATAAGCATTACGAACTGGTAGCGAACGAAAAGGGCGTGAATAATCTCCATTCCAACGGGGAGTTTTCATATCGTCCCTGGAAGGCCATCGTACCGGATGCCGACCGGGTGGAGCTCAGCTACGTATCTCCTGACGGCGAAGGCGGTTTTCCGGGCGAAACCACGGTTAAGGTGGTTTTCAGGCTTTCGCAGGATAATAGGCTCAGCATCCGTTATCACGGCGTTTCCACAAGAGATACTTTTCTCAATTTCACAAACCACGCATATTTCAATCTCAACGGTTATGCCTCGGGCGATATTCTCGGTCATACGCTGCGTATCGACGCCGATCGCTTTACGCCCGTGGATGCGCACAGCATTCCCAATGGTGAGAATATGGCTGTGGAGGGTACGCCGTTTGATTTCCGTACTGCGAAAAAGATCGGTCTTGAGATCGACGCAGATCACGAGCAGCTGAAAATGACCGGGGGCTACGATCACAATTACTGCCTTTGCGACGCGCCGCGCGCCCTGACCGAGATCGGAGAAGCGGAAGGCGACCTTACCGGCATTAAAATGAATATTTATACAACTCTGCCCGGAGTGCAGTTCTATGCCGGCAATTTCCTCTCAGGTAAAGAAGGCAAGGGCGGTGTTCCCATGACGAAACGTACCGGTTTTTGTCTTGAAACGCAGTTTTATCCCGATACGCCTCACAGACCGGATTTCCCGAGCTGTCTTTACAAAGCCGGCGATGCGTATGAATCGGAAACCGTATATGCGTTTTCCGTATCCGCAAAGGATGAAAACGCATAAAAAGTGCGTTTTTGCATGATTTGCGGGAATTTTTATGTTGACAAATTAAATAAAATGTTATAATATAATTATATTAAAAAGCTATTTTGGAGGTGAGAGGCTTGAAAATAAAACGCCAAACAGCCGGCATATTCAGCATTTTGCTGTGCCTGTGCATTATGTTTTCCGTTCCGGCGGCAGCCTCCGTATTTCCTTTTGAAACGCAATACGACTACCCGTCGGCAGATGATGCCTGGCTGACCGATTTGGTGATCAAAGAGGATCTTGATGACGTGGAACGTGCAGTGAGCGGGTGTGTTCTTCATCCTGCGCCGGCGTATCCCTATACTGCAACCGCCGAATCGTTCAAGCGCGAAGTGGAGCAGTTCTGTTTACTTTATTCGCTTGATGAATCCATGTTCAAGGCGTCCTACGTCTATCTGATCGAAATGCTCGGCGCAAATTCCTCAGTCTTTGCCGCGCAGGCAACGGACGCGCAGGTTCGCACATATCTGCAGAACGCCGGTATTGCTTATCCGGCGAATGCCACTACCGATATGAAAGTGATCGCCAAAGCCCTGTATACCGCCATGGCGACGGGAGCGGTCTCCTCTCAGCAGTTTGAAAGCGGTATAACTCTGGAACGCGCTCTCACGCGATTTATTGTGAAAATGTCAGGGTTCGGCGAGGCCGATCTGCTTGAATGGATCCCCGGTGGCATGAATACGCTCGACGATTATATGCTCGCCGTTTCCCGCATGACGCTGTGGTCGAACGGTTATGACGTTACCCCCGAAACCGAGGAAAATGAGGTATATAAGCTTATGGCCGTTATGACGATCCGCAACCTCGGCATCAGCGTGGATTCGGACGTGAGCTTTTCCGAATTGCAGTCTAAATATACGGCTGCGCTGCTCGGTAAAAAATACAGCCTCAGCGTAGATCCGGTGCGTCTTGCGGCTGCTATAAACAACGGAACCTCGGCTTTTTATATCCTTCAGCTCATCGGCAGAAATAACGGTTTGTCCGTTAGGGAAGATGCCATGAGCTATGAAGACGCTTTTGAATTTGTTGCGTCGCATACGAATCTTTTCGATATCGAGGAAGATGAATTCTACGCGGATATTTATAATTACGATATTTATCTTTCCGCGCCGCGTTCCTCGCTTTGGATCTATCCCACAAGCTATTACGGAACCGTGGATCCCGCGGCGGTTTCGATCAGCTGCAACGGCCTGCCGATCAAAGATAATTACTATACGGAAATTTCCGTCAGTCCCGTGCAGGAAGTGCAGAAGCTTACGATTACGGTCAACTGTATTGCGGGCGCCGGCTCTGTTAAGGAATACGTGATCACCGTACACAGTGAAGACGCGCTCGGCAAGCCGCAGGAGGAAACCACCGTATCCGCGCCGGAAACAGACGTTTATCTCAGCTCTAATGTTATCGTATCCCGCATCATCGCGTCTGCGGGCGTGGATCAGGGAATCGCCGAGGCGGCCGGAAATCTGATCAAGATCCTTCCGAAATCGGTGCAGGACGCATTTACTTTTATTACCCCTACGTTTGAAGATACGGGCAAACCCACGCAGCCTGCTGAAACCGTGTTGCCTGCTGCGCAGAACAGGCTTAGCGAGGCGCAGCCGTTTATCGGCATTCTTGATTCTATCGGTTCTTATGTAAACAGCTTGATCGGCGGCATCGGCGGCATCGGTCTTCCCAGCCAGTTTGCATCGGATACGTTTGATTTCAACTTCATCACGATTGACTGATAACCGCATACAAAAGAAGCGCCGGTGAAATGATATTCGTCGGCTTTCTTTTCTTATTAGGGAAGGACAGAAGAGAAAATGAATGAAAAGATCCTTATCGTTGACGACGACGTCAACATCTGCGAATTATTGCGGCTCTATCTCAGTAAAGAGGGATATGTTCCCCTGATCGTTAACGACGGTATCGCAGCGGTTGACGCGGTGGACGCGCAAAAGCCTGCGCTTGTGCTGCTGGACGTTATGCTGCCGAAGCTTGACGGTTGGCAGGTATGCCGCAAGATCCGCCAATCCAGCGACGTGCCGATCATTATGATCTCAGCTAAAGGGGAGACCTTTGATAAGATCCTCGGGCTTGAGCTCGGCGCGGACGATTACATCGTAAAGCCCTTTGACGCGAAGGAAGTGGTTGCCCGTATCAAGGCGGTGCTTCGCCGCAGCGTCGTACCTGTTGCGGAACAGCCGAAAGAGGTCAGCTATGAAAATCTGACCGTAAATATTACAAACTACGAGCTGCGAGTCAAAGGCGAACAGGTTTACGCGCCTCCCAAAGAGCTTGAGCTGCTGTTTCATCTGGCAAGCAATCCAAACCGTGTTTTTACACGCGATCAGCTCCTTGATGAGGTATGGGGGTTTGATTATTACGGCGACAGCCGCACGGTGGACGTACATATCAAGCGTCTGCGTGAAAAACTGGAAGGCGTTTCCGATAAGTGGGAGCTGCGCACGGTCTGGTCCGTCGGCTATAAATTTGAAACGAAAGATTGATCGTCTTTTCCCTTCAGGTGAGATCGTTTGGCTAAGCTGAAAAAGAAAGCACGCGGAAGTCTGTTCAGAAGGGTTTTTTCGTTTATGTCGATCACGATCATCGTATGTATTGTGATTGCCAGCGGTTTTCTGATCCTGTTTCTTGCCGACTTCTGGAAAAATGACAGGCTTACACGCCTTTCCGATGACGCTCTGAGCTTGTCGAGGAGCGTTTTATCCATTTATGAAGGCAGCTATAATACGGATATATTCAGGCAGAATTCCGAGCTTCTCAGCGCTACGTATCTCGCGGTTTCTGAACCTGCGGAGGCCGAGCTGCTCATATTTGCGGAGGATGGCACCGTGGTTTACTGTCAGGAAACGGCAAACGGTGCTTCCTCGTGTCCGCTGCACGGCGCCATTCGTCTGGACGACGCTGTGATGCGGGATACTTTTGTGGTGTATCCGCTGTCGTATAATACGCAAACGGATGTTTCCTTCCGGGATGAGGACGTATTTCTGTCTTCCGTGGCGATCGTTACAGGGGATAAGCATCTATACTACGTTGTCGCGTTTCAGGACGTCAGCGACGCGTACCTGCCGTATACCACCGTATTCGTACGCATGTTCATCCGCGCGGCTCTGATCGGCGTGTTTGTTGCTTTTATCGTTTCATTGATCACCTCTTATCGTTTGGTAAGTCCTTTGAAAAAAATGACTGCTGTTACAAAGCTCTATGCACAGGGGGATTTTTCTGAGCGTATCAGCGCGGAAGATACATATAATGAACTTGCGGTGTTTGCCGAGTCCTTCAATTCCATGGCCGAAAGCCTTGAGCGTATCGAGGAATCGCGCAGCGCGTTTGTATCCAACACGTCGCATGAATTAAAAACGCCGATGACGATCATCAGTGGGTTTATCGACGGTATTTTGGACGGTACGATCCCGGCGGAAGACGAAGAAAAATATCTGCGCATCGTTTCGGATGAAACAAAAAGGCTTTCCAGTCTTGTTGTGGCGATGCTGAATATTTCTAAAATTGAAGCGGGAAAGCTGGAACTGTCTAAAACACGGGTAGACCTGCCGCATATGATCTGCCGCGTTATGCTTGATTTTGAGCAAGCGGTGGAAGCTAAAAATGTTTCGATCGTCGGCTTGGAGTCGCTTTCTCCGTTGAAGGTGACGGCCGATGAAACGCTGCTTCACCAGGTGATATTCAATCTCGCCGATAACGCCGTCAAGTTTACGCCCGAAAACGGCCGGATCATGCTCAGCCTGAAGCAGGAGGGCGTGAATGCGGTATTCCGCATCCGGAATACCGGCCGAGGCATACCGGAAGCCGACCGGGAGCTGATTTTCGATCGATTCTATAAGGTGGATAAATCCCGCGGATTGGATACCAAAAGCTTTGGCATCGGTCTTTACATTGTAAAAAGCATTCTCGACCTTCATAACGGTACGATAAGCGTCAACAGCGACGGCGTCACATTTACCGAATTTTCGGTAGCGCTGCCTATGGATATGCCCAACGCAGAGTATTAACAGCATTTTATTTCGGTTTTTTTAATTTTATTTAATTATAATAAATATAATCAGAACATCATGGGAAAGGAAATGAATACACTATGAATGATGATTTGAACGACATTCTTAACGGATCCCGGAATAATGATCCGGCGGACGTGCCTCAGGATACTTCTTCGCAGGCGTACGGGGATAATGATTCTTTTGCCGCTGAAATCCCCGAAGAAAAACCGGAAATTCCCGTTGACGCTGCACCCGAAGACGCTTCGCCGCGTTCGGAAACGGTAAACGAAACTGCTGCCGGCCCCGAGCCGGGCGTTGGATCGGAAGTCTTTGCCGCCGATAATACAGAATCGGAAAGCACGAGAGAGGCGCCTGCCGCTCATAATACCGATTCTCAGAACTATCGGAATCCCTATGCCGCACCTTCACAGCCTGCAAACGGCGCCGACGGTCAGAGCACATGGGAAGAGGCCCAGCGCAACAGAAATCCCTACTCAAACAGCGGAGCCTATCCTTACGGCCGCGCAGCCGCACCCGGGCAGGGCGGCGTTGATCAACGTAATCCGTATGCGTATTCCGGTCAGCCGCAAGCCGGTAAGAAAAAGAACGGCGGCAAAGTGGTGATCGTTATACTTTGTGTCATCCTTGCCGCAGTGCTGGCGCTGCTTGTGCACGCTGTGGTGAAGGGCGAGCACGGACGGATCACCGATCCGACTTCCACGCATCAAACCGGCGAGCCCGTGGAAAATGTGGACGAGGCTTCCACAGCGGCATCGCCTTCTTCTTCTAACAAAACGCTCACCGCGGATGATACGATCCCGCCGACGGAGATCTATAAAAAAGTTTTGCCCTCTTCCGTAGGTATCCTGGTTTACGCGAATTCCTCCAAATCGCTTGCTTCCGAAGGCTCCGGCGTCATCTGGACGGAGGACACCACCGGAAAATACACTTATATTATTACATGTGCGCATGTGATCTCCGGCGCGGGGCAGAGCATTGTTGTACAGCTGCACGACGAAAAAGAATATCCCGCGCAAATCGTAGGTTACGATAAGAGAACGGATATCGGCGTCGTCCGCATAGAAGAAACCGGTTTGCAGAAGCTCGAGATCGGCGATTCCAAAAGCCTGCAGGTTGGGGATACGGTTTATGCCATCGGCAATCCCGGTGGTACGGAATTTGCGAACACCTTCACAAACGGTATCGTGACCGCGCTTGACCGTCCTGTGGCTTCCTCCTCCTCCGGTTATACTATGGAATGTATCCAGCATAACGCAGCCATCAATCCCGGCAATTCCGGCGGCGCGCTTGTGAATGAATACGGTCAGTTGATCGGCATCAACTCCATGAAGATCGTGGATGATGAATATGAAGGCATGGGATTCTCGGTGCCGTCTTCCGTATTTGTTGACGTGATAAACGATATTATTGCGCACGGCTATGTTGTTAACCGTCCGAAGATCGGTATTTCCTATCTGAGGGCTTCCGCAGAGCAGGCATACGCCATGTTTGTGGCAATCAAGGGGCTTCCGAGCGGCTCTATCATTATTGCCGACGTCACTGAAGACAGCGATTTCTACGGCAAGCTGAAAAAGGGCGATCTTGTGACCGCGATCAACGGCACGGATTTGAATTCTTCCACCGACCTTGCGGCAATGATCGAGGAAATGAACGTGGGCGATCCGATCACCATGAAGGTGGTTCGCATCCACAACGACTATACCTTTGACGAAGTGACTGTCTCCGGTGTGCTTGTGGAAGATAAGGCGGATTATTCACAGCAGGAAGAGACCACAACTTCTTCCAGCTTTGAGGATTACTTCGGCGAGTATTTCGACGATTATTTCGATGATGACTTCGGCTTTAACATGCCGTAAATATCTCTAAAGCAAAAAGACCGCTTCGGCGGTCTTTTTGTCTTTTGCGGCAGATCGTCCGGAATCGTTCAAGAAGCAAAATTTAAGGAAAAGCATTCACTGTCCATAAAAGAGGACTCAAAAAAGAAAAAAGTGGAACATTTGTGTTGACAAATCCGTTCGGTTTGTGTAAAATATAGCTGTAAACAAAAACAAATGTTCCAGCTTTAGGAGGAAATGAATATGAGTACTGCAATCGGTTTGATCATTCTCGCTGAGGCCCTTCTCGGGTTGTTTATCGTATGGGGTTTTATGCATGAGGACCGTTTTATTCGCTTCGAGGAAAAGATCGCCGCGAAACACAGCCGCGCAAAGCGCTTCGGCCGTGCAAAGCATTTGCGTTTGGTTGTGGATCATACGAAAAAAGACGATCCCGATTTCTCGGCTGCATAAAAGTCCGCATGATAAAAGAAGAACCGCACCGGTGCATAACCGATGCGGTTTTATCATGATGTGGATCAATACATGTTCTTGATGCCCTTCAGACGTTCGATCGCGTCGTAGAGCGTTTCGTTCTTTTTTGAGAAATGTACGCGCGCCAGATGATCCACCTTTTCATTGAAGAAGGATGAGCCGGGAACGGCGGCAACGCCCACTTTTTTCACAAGGTCTTCACAGAATTCCACGTCGTTTCTGCCGTGGGCGAAATCGGAGATGTCGATCATCATAAAATAGGACCCCTGCGGTTCGGAAAACCGTATGCCGATATTGTTGAGTCCGTTGACCAGAATATCCTTCTTTTCCGTATATTCGGCGGCAAATTCATCGTAATAGCTTTGGGGAAGCTCCAGCGCGGGGATCACGGCCTCCTGCAGCGGCGAGGGTGCGCAAACGGTCAAAAAGTCGTGTACCTTTTTGCACTCGTTCATCAGCGTTTCATTACAGGCGATATACCCGAGACGCCAGCCGGTGATCGAATAGGTTTTGGAAAGGGAAGAGCAGCAGATCGTGCGTTCCCACATGCCGGGCAGCGCGGCGATATAAGTGTGCTTATGCGGCTCGAAGATGATATGCTCATACACCTCGTCGGTGATCACGATCACGTCGTATTTGATGGCAAGGTCGGCAATAAACTGCAGCTCGTCTTTGGTGAACACGCGGCCGCTGGGGTTCGAGGGATTGCACAGCAGCAGGCATTTCGTTTTGGGGTCGCTCATGGCCTTTTCCAGCACTGCGCCGTCAAAGGTGAACGCGGGCGGGTTCAGGGGTACGAACACCGGCTCAATGGAGTTAAAAACGCTCTGTGCGGCGTAGTTCTCAAAGTAAGGGGAAAACAGCACGATCTTGTCGCCGGCGTTGCAGATGGCCATTAATGTGGCCATCATGGCCTCGGTGCTGCCCACGGTGGCAAGAATATTCTTATCGGGATCGAGCGGGATGCCCATGCAGCGGGATACTTTTTTTGCCAGCGCGGCGCGGTAATTGTAAGCGCCCCAGGTGGGGGTATACTGATGCGGGCCCTTCGTGGAGATCTCCGCCAGCCGGTTCATGATGCATTCCGGTGGGTTGAAATCCGGAAACCCCTGCGAAAGATTGATCGCGTCGTATTCCATGGCCATTCTCGTCATGCGGCGGATCACGGAGTCCGTCAGCATCGAGGTTTTTCTGTTTAATTCTTTCATATACGATTCTCCTTATTCGGTGATGCCGTTTTGCATGGCAACGAGATGTTCGGTGGAATACTTCTTGCGCAGCAGGGGCTTTTCGATCTTTCCGGTAGGGTTACGGGGAACCTCGGCGAAAATGTATTTGCGCGGCCGTTTATAGCGGGGCAGGTCAAGGCAGAATTCCGCGGCCTCTTCCTCGGTGATCGCCGCGCCTTCTTTCGCCTCTATGATCGCGCAGGTGATCTCACCAAGGCGTTTATCGGGCAAGCCGATCACGGCCACGTCTTTGATCTTGGGATGCGCCCGCAGGAAATCCTCGATTTGAACGGGGTAAATGTTTTCACCGCCGGAGATGATCACGTCTTTCTTTCGGTCTACAAGGTAAATGAACCCGTCGGGGTCCTGCATTGCCATATCGCCGGTAAAAAGCCAACCGTCCTTCAGCACTTCGTTGGTGGCGGCCTCGTCTTTATAATAGCAGTTCATCACGCCGGGGCCTTTCACGGCAAGCTCGCCCACGTCGCCCTGTTTGACCTCGTTCTTGTCGCCGTCCACGATTTTTACCTGCCAACCGTAGCCGGGTACGCCGATGGCGCCGACCTTGTGGATGTTCTCAACGCCGAGATGTACGCAGCCGGGGCCGATGCTTTCGGAAAGACCGTAGTTCGTATCGTACTGGTGATTTGGGAATACTTCCTTCCAGCGTTTGATGAGCGCGGGGGGCACGGGCTGCGCGCCGATATGCATCAGCCGCCATGCGCTCAGGTCGTATTCGTTCAGATCGATCTTACCGCTTTCTATGGCGTCCAAAATATCCTGCGCCCACGGCACCAGCAGCCACACGATGGAGCATTTTTCTTCACTTGCAACTTTAATGATCCACTCCGGCTTCACACCGCGCAGCAATACGGCGCGGCCACCCACAAGGAAGGAGCCGAACCAGTGCATCTTCGCGCCGGTGTGATACAGGGGCGGAATGCAGAGAAAAACGTCGTCTTTGGTTTGCGAGTGATGGTTCTGTTCCACCATGCAGGCGTGCATCAAAGAGCGGTGCGCGTGCAGGATCGCCTTGGGAAAACCCGTGGTGCCGGAGGAATAATAAATGGCGCCGTCGTCATCGTCGGTGATCTTGATCTTCGGGGATTTCGTGGAGCAATAGGTGATGAGCTGATCGAAGCTGTCCGCAAAGGTGGGGCAGTCCTCTCCGCAGTACATCCAAATGCGCACTTCCGGGGTGCGGTCGAAGATCTCTTCCACACGGCCTGTAAACTCCGGTCCGAAAACCAGGACCTGGGCGTCGGCTTTCTTCAGGCAATACTTGATCTCCTCCGCCGTATAGCGAAAATTGAGCGGAACGGCCACCGCGCCGGTCTTCAGCACGCCGAAATAGATCGGCAGCCACTCGAGGCAGTTCATCATCAGAATGGCGACCTTGTCGCCTTTTTTGATGCCCCGGGTGAGCAGGAGATTCGCGAAGCGGTTGCTCATTTTATTGAACTCGCTCCACGTGATCTCACGCTTGTAAACGTCGGATTTGCCTGTTTCGATCAGCGCGTATTCCCGCCACGTCATCCGGCGGGTATCTTCAAACTGCGGGTTGATCTCTGTGAGGGCCACGTCGTTCGGGTAAAAATCCGCGTTTTTCTGTAATATCTCGGTGATAGGCATACTCAGTACGTTCCTTTCGGTTTATACGTTCTTCGCGATCTCCACAGCAGTTCTGCATTTTTCGGTGATCTCCTCGGGCGCGCCCTTCATCATCCAGCTTCCGCCCACGGCAAAGATCTTTTCCCACGCCAGATACTCGGCGAGATTCTTATCGGAAATACCGCCGGTGGGCAGGAACGTGGCGGCCGGGAACGCAGCGGCAAGGGCCTTCATCGTGGCAAGACCGCCATAGTTGGAGGCGGGGAAGAATTTGATGATATCGCATCCGTAAGAAAGCGCGGTCATGATCTCGGTGGGCGTAACGCACCCGCCGAGGTACGGTACGTTCGCGGCGTTGCAGATCTCGGCCACCTCGGTGGAAAAACCGGGGGAAACGATGAATTTCGCCCCGTAATTAAGCGCCTCCCGGCACTGGGCGGCATTGATCACCGTACCTGCGCCAACCAGCATTTCGGGAAATTCCTTTACTGCGATTTGAATAGCGTCGCCCGCGCAGGCAGTGCGATAAGTGATCTCGGCGATGGGCAACCCGCCCTTGCACATGGCTTTTAATTTAGGACGTACTTCATCGATGCTGTTGAACACAACGACGGGTACGACACGGTACTGCTGAATAAACTCTTTTACGTTCATTATATGAATCTCCTGAAAGAAGTGATTTTTATACGCCGGAATACGCGTTGAAGCCGCCGTCTACAGGGATCACAACGCCGGTGATAAAGCCGCTGGCGTTATCGTCCGCAAGGAAGAGCAGCGCGCCGAGCAGCTCCTTTACCTCGCCGAAGCGGCCCATGGGGGTGCCGGCAAGGATCTTGTTCGTTCTGGGGGTGGGGGAACCGTCGGGATTGAAAAGCAGGCCGCGGTTCTGGTTGCCCACGAAAAAGCCGGGCGCGATGGCGTTGCAACGGATGCCTACGGGGGCAAAGTGTACGGCGAGCCATTCGGTAAAGTTGGAAATACCGGCTTTTGCGGCGGAATACGCGGGGATCTTGGTGAGCGGGTGGAAAGCGTTCATCGAAGAGAGGTTGATGATGTTGCCGCCGGTTTCCAGCATATCCTTGGCAAACACCTGAGTTGTAAGGAACGCGGAGGTGATATTCAGGTCGAATACGAAGCGCAGACCGGCCTCGTCGATTTTGAAGAACGTTTTGACGTCGTCGGAAATGTCCGGCGTCATGGTCTCGTTGTCGGTGGTGGCCTTGGGGTTGTTGCCGCCTGCGCCGTTCACGAGGAAGTTTACTTTGCCGAAGGTATCGTTGACGATTATTTTCGCGTTTTCCAGCGATTCCGTTTGCAAGGCGTTGGTTTCAATGGCGATGGCGTTTGCGCCGATCTCGTCGGCCACCTTCTGCGCCGCTGGCAGGTTGATATCCAAAAGCGCTACCTTCGCGCCGCATTCCGCCAGCGCTTTCGCAAATTCGCTGATCAGCACGCCGCCTGCGCCTGTAAGCGCGACCACTTTATCGGAAAGATCCACTTTGAAAGGTACCATATTATCCTCCTGTTTATTTGTATAATAATGAAAATGAGAAATGAGGAATGAGGAAAGAAAATGGGAGAGCTTTATTTCAGCTTTTCCACCGCTTCAAACAGGCCGTTCAGGTAGCAGGCGCCGAGGGCTCTGTCGTAAAGGCCGTAGCCGGGTTTTGCATCCTCGCCCCAGATATTGCGGCCGTGGTCCGGGCGCACGTAGCCGGTAAAGCCGCCGTCCACAAGCGCTTTTACAATGCCGAAAATATCGAGGCTGCCGCAGGCGGTGGCGTGCCCCACCTCGCGGAAATCCAGTTCGTTGGAATACTGAATGTTTCTGAGGTGCGCAAAATGGATCTTGCCGCGCTTGGAATAGTCGTATGCCATTTTCAGCAGATCGTTTTCTCTGCCCGCGCCGAGAGAGCCGGTGCAGAAGGTGATGCCGTTTTCGTTATCGGGTACGGCGGCAAACAGGCGCTCGTAATCCGCTGCACACGAAATGATGCGGGGCAGGCCGAACACGTCCCACGGCGGGTCATCCGGATGGATGGCCATGTTGACGCCGGAAGCCTTGCATACGGGAATGATCTTTTTAAGGAAATATACAAGATTCTCAAACAGCTTTTCGTGTGTGATCTCCTTGTAGGCTTCCAAAAGGGAATTCAGCTCGTCGGACGTATAGCTTTCGTCCCAGCCGGGGAGCGAGAGATGCTTCGGGTCCAGCCCCACGATCTCCTCATGGTTGTAGGAGAGAGAATTGGAGCCGTCCGCGGCGGGGGTGTGGAGATTGGTGCGCAGCCAATCGAAAACGGGCATAAAGTTGTAGCAGATGCATTTCACGCCTGCGGCGCCGAGGCGGCGGATGTTTTCGCAATAGTTTTCAATGTAGCGGTCTCTGTCGCCGCGCCCGAGCTTGATATCCTCGTGCACGGGAACGGATTCGATCACTTCCATCTCCAGCCCGTTCTGCTCGCACAGCGTCTTCAGCTCGTTAATGCTCTCGTTGCTCCATACCTCGCCCACGGGGGTATCGTATACGGCGGTCACAACGCCGGTCATGCCCGGGATCTGCCGTATGGTCTGCAGTGAGATGCAGTCGTTTTTTCCGTACCAACGGAACGTCATTTTCATACCGTTATCCTCCGAAATACGAAGATTTATCTAACGACTCTCGCGGAGCCGCCTTTTACGATGTTTTCCACCTCTTTGAGTACGGCGGTAGAGGTATCGCCCGGGGTGGTCATGGCAAGCGCGCCGTGAGCGATGCCGTAATTTACGGCAACGGAGGCGTCGTCAAAGGTCATAAGCCCGTAGATGAGGCCGGACGCAAAGGAATCGCCCCCGCCGACGCGGTCGTAGATCTCAAGCCCGGGCAGTTCCATGCCTTTGGTGATTTTGCCGTCCGCGTATACCATGGCGGACCAATCGTTGACCGTGGCGGTTTTTACGGTGCGCAGGGTAGTGGCGATCACTTTGAAGTTCGGGTATACTTTGGTGACCTCGCCCAGCATTTTTTCATAGCCTTCCAGGTTCAGCTTTTTCAGATTTGCGTCGTTGCCTTCGATCTCAAAGCCGAGGCAGGCGGTAAAATCTTCTTCGTTGCCGATCATCACGTCCACGTAAGGGGCGATCGCTTTGTTTACCTGCTGCGCCTTCTCTTTACCGCCTACGGCCTTCCAGAGGGAGGGGCGGTAATTCAGGTCATAGGAAACGATGGTGCCGTATTCCTTGGCCTTTTTTACAGCAGTGATCACGGTTTGGGCTGTGGTTTCGCTGAGAGCGGCGAAGATACCGCCTGTATGCAGCCAGCGAACGCCGAGCGTGCCGAAAATGTGATCCCAGTCCACGTCCTCGGGCCTGAGCTGCGAGATCGCCGTGTTGCCGCGGTCAGAAACGCCGGAAGCGCCGCGAATGCCGAAGCCGCGTTCCGTAAAATTCAAGCCGTTGCGCACGGTTCTGCCGATGCCGTCGTAGGGCACCCAGCGGATCAGGGAGGTATCCACGCCGCCCTGCAGAATAAAATCTTCGATCAGGCGGCCCACGTCGTTATCGGCAAACGCGGTGATCACGCCGGTGGTCAGCCCGAAGCAGCGCCGAAGCCCTCGGGCTACGTTATATTCTCCGCCGCCTTCCCACGCGCGAAAGCTGCGGGCGTTGCGCACGCGCATATCGCCGGGATCCAGCCGGAGCATGACCTCGCCGAGCGCGAGCATATCGTATTTGCAGTCTTTTTTATCTTTCAGTGTAAGCATATATGTACCTCTGTAAAAAATTATTCCGAGAGAATACGCAGCCGGTTGATTGCGGCATACGCCTTGGAAACGAACTGCTCCAACGTGAGATTTGCGTATTTTTCACTGCCTTCATGGGGCAGGTCGGTTTCCAGCATCAGCGTGCCTTTGTAGTTGGACGCATGGATGAGATCCGCCACGCGGCGGAAATCGATCTGGCCGTCGTAGGGGAGCAGATGCTCGTCTACGTTATACATGCAGTTGTTGTCGTGAATATGCGTAAGCACGCAGCGGTCGCCGAACAGGGGCAGGTATTCGCGTCCGAAAGAGAAGCAGGCCTCATGGCCGTTATCCCAGCAGAACTGCACGTTGCTTTCTTTGGGATAGATTTCAAGGATCGTTGCGATATTGCCGAGCTTGCGCTGGTTTTCCACTGTAACGGTAATATTGTTCTGTGCGGCGTGATTTACGATTTTGTCGAAGTTGAGCAGCCCAGCATCGGTCACGTGCGGGCAGTTTTCTTTTGAACTGATGTGTACGATGATCTTCGGTATGCCATGGGCGGCGGCAAGGTCCACGCTTTCAGTAAGCATGCGCACCACCTGATCGCCGGGCTCGCCTGCGCTCCAAAGATCGTTGATGTTGTCCCAGGGGGCGTGCAGTGCTTCGTAACGCAGCCCGAGGGCGGCGCATTTCTCCGCCACGTGCGAAATATAGTCGGGGATGTTTCCATAGGTAAAAACGGCGTCAAAGCCGGTATGCTTGACACAGGTGATAAAGGGATCTACGCCGTAGATCACGTCCCGGCTGACGTTGATACCGATATCTCTCATCTTTGCTCCTCCATTTGCAATTTTATATCAATTCATTTTAACACTTAAAAAAAACATAGTCAATAAATAATAAAATAAATAAGTAATAAAAAAGAAAAAAGCCGCATTATTGCGACTTTTTCGGATTGTTCGCTCTTTCAAGCCAGATCGCAGCCACATCCATGGCGGCGTACAGGCCCTTCTTCTCGCTTTTCTTTACGATTTTATTTATGTTACTGTTAGGGAATGTGGTGAAATTATCCTT
>CAMVBR010000007.1 GCA_947165755.1 uncultured Clostridia bacterium | reverse complement strand
GTTTGCAACAGGATTTTTCCGCTTGCAGTATACCGCGCGGTATGCTATAATAAACTAAATATTGTTTTTCGGGAGGGATCACGTTGAAGCGCGTTATCTGTATACTGCTGGCGCTGGCCGTCGTTGTGTGCGGGCTTACCGGCTGCGGCGCGGCGCAGGAAGACCGCGTGGCCCTCACCGTCAACGGCACCCCGCTGGATGCCGAGATTTTCCGCTACTATCTCGATCTCGCCTTTGCGGACGCCTCCCTTTCCGGCAAGGACGCCCGCATCAATTCCGCCACCGAGCAGTGCATCCGCTACGTGGCGGTCAATTCCTCCTTTGCCCAGCGCGGGCTGCGCCTCACCGCGGCGCAGCAGGCCGAAACCGCCGAAACGGCCAACGCCCTGTGGAGCGTGTTCGGGGCGCACTATCAGAAGATCGGCGTATCGAAGCAAACCTTTCTCAAGCTCCGCCTGAGCCTCGCCTACACCGAGCGCCTGCGGCTGGCGCTCTACGATACGGGCGGCGTTTCCCCGCTGCCGGACGATACCTTAAAGGCCTATTTCGCCGCCTACTACGTGGCGTTCAAGGTGCTGCGCGGCAGGCTCTACGGCACGGACGTGTTCGGCAACCGCACCGAGCTTACGGAAGAAGAGAAAAACGCGGTGCGCGAAAAATTCCGGGCTGCCGCAAGCCAGATCAACAGCGGCGTGGCCATCGATTTCGTTTACGCCTCCCTCATCACCTCGGGCAGCGACGAGGTACGCCAGTCCCTCACCACCGAGGTGATCGCCGAGGGCGATCTCAATTACCCCGCCGGGTTCTACCGCGCCGTGCGCGGCATGGAAGAGAACAAGGCCGGCGTGCTCGAATTCGGCGACGATATCTACCTCGCCTACCGCGCCAATATCCTGATGGACGGCGACCTCTTCAAGAATTACCGCGCCGCCTGCCTTGCCGCCGTGAGCGAGCCCTACCTGCAAAGCGAGATCAACGTGATGTGCAACGGCTATTCCTCCGTGCGCAGCGCCGGCGTGGTGCAGAGGTGCTACGAGGAGGTAAGGGAAGGACGGAAACAGTAGTCAGTAGTCAGACGTCAGATGTCTGAAGACGGCCGGGATGCTGATTGAAAAAATAAGAGAAACCGTATAGACAGAACGTAAATAAAAAGGAGAGAGAACCATGCCCGATTTCAAACTGCTGCTGATCACCGATACCCACTATTTCGCCTCCAAGCTGGGCTGCCGGGGCGAGGCCTACGAGGAGTTCATGAAGTACGAGCAGAAGTGCTTTGCCGAAACGCAGGCCATCAACGAGGCGGCCTTTGCGTGGCTGAACGAAACCGACCTGGCCGATACGGTGCTCATCGCCGGAGATCTTTCTTTCAACGGCGAAAAAGAGAGCCATCTGGAGTTTATCGAGCTGCTGAAAACCCTGAAGGCCCACGGCAAGAAGATCTACGTGATCACCGCCGGGCACGACTGCAACGAGCATCCCTTCGCCTTCGACGAAACGGGCCGTCTTGCCCCCGAGGGCACCCGGCGCGAGGAGCTCTTCGACCTTTACTATGATTACGGCTTTGCCGACGCCATCGCCGTGGATAAAGAGAACCTCTCCTACGTGGCGCAGCTCGCCCCCGGCCTGCGTCTGCTGGCGCTGAACAACGACGGCGGCGCAAAGCGCACCCACACCTATACCGCGCGGCAGATCGAATGGATCTTGCGGCAAACCAAAAAGGCGCGCGAGGACGGCCAGACCATGATCGCCATGAACCACTATCCCCTGCTGCCCGGCGTGCCGCTGTTCGGCCTGTTCGGCAAAGAGGTGGTCATGCAGAACGCCGATTTCATCACCACCATGCTGGCGGATGAGGGCGTGCACCTGTGCTTCACCGGCCACATGCACAATCAGGCCATCAACGTAAAGCTCACCGAAAAGGGCAACCGCTTCTACGACGTGTGCACCGGCTCCCTGATCGGCTGCCCCGCCTCCATGCGGCTGGTATCCTTCAGCGAGAATTATAATAAGGTGGATATCGAAACGCTGCCCGTGCCGGATTTCGATTGGGACCTGGGGGGCCTTTCCAAGGACGAATACTTCAAGCGCCAGTTCGATATGATGATCAACACCTACCTCACCTCCATGCGGGACGATCCCGAGCGCTTCCTGCGCAAGCTCAAAGCGCCCGCCGATAACGAGGGACTGCTGAACGTCGTACAGCGGCTCGGCGGCTTCCTCAACGGCGCCACCGTGGGCAAGATCAGCCGCATCTTCGGCGTGAAGTGCCCCGAGGCCATCGGCGATATGCTCTTTGTGGACCTCGCCCGCGAAATCGTGCGCAACTGCTTCACCGGCGACGCACCCTTCGTTTACGGCACCCCCGAATACGACGTGATCATGGGCGTCGTCAACCGCATTTCCCCCATGCTCGGCGCCGTAAAGGTGAACGGCAAGCCCCTAAAGCTCGCCCCGCTGGTGGAAAAATCCATCGGCAAATACGGCCTGTCGGACACGAACGCCACGTTCAGATTAAAATAAATTGGAATTTGTAGGGCTCGACGCCCTACAAATTCCAGTGGCCAGCAGCCAGTGGTCAGTGGTCAGCATCTGTTAAGGCAGGCTGATTCGGTTACAGAGCGCTGGTCACTGGCCACTGGTCACTGGTCACTGGTCACTTACTCAGCGACAAACTGCAATTTCCAAAAGAGGTACATTTTATGAATATAGTCATCCTCGATTCCACCACCGCCAATCCGGGCGATTTGAGCTGGGATTTTCTGAAAAAATACGGCGAGCTCACGGTGTACGACCGCACCCTCGGCGACGACCTCGTGGTTGCGCGGGCGAAGGACGCCGAGATCGTGATCGTCAACAAAACGCTCATCACCCGCGGCGCGGTGGAGCGTCTGCCCAAATTAAAGCTGGTGGCGCTGCTGGCCACCGGCTACAACGTGGTGGACGTGGCCGCCTGCAAGGAGCACGGCGTGCTCGTGGCCAACGCGCCCTCGTATTCCGGCGCGGCCGTGGCGCAGCAGACCATGGCGTTCATTCTCGAATACGCCAACCGCATCGGGCAGCACAGCGCCTCCGTATTGGCGGGGGACTGGGTGCGCTGCAGCGATTTCAGCTACACGCTGGGGCCGCTCTGCGAGCTGCAGGGCAAAACCCTCGGTATCATCGGCTACGGCGATATCGGCCGCCGGGTGGCGAAGCTGGCCATGGCCTTCGATATGCGCGTGCTGGCGCACACTGCCCACCCCGAAAAATATCCAAACGCCCCCGTTGCCTTCTGCGCGCTGGACGAGATGCTGCCGCAGTGCGATTTCGTCTCTCTGCACGCCCCCATGACGCCCGCCACGAGCGGTCTTGTGAACAGGGATTTCATCGCAAAAATGAAACCCGGCGCGTTCCTCGTGAACAACGCCCGCGGGCAGGAGATCGTGGAACAGGACGTGGCGGACGCTCTGAACGCCGGTATCCTCGGCGGCTTCGGCGCGGACGTACTCTCCACCGAGCCCCCCAAGGCGGATAACCCCATCCTCACCGCCAAAAACGTATACCTCACGCCCCACATCGCGTGGGCGGGCTACGAATCCCGCGTGCGGCTCATGGGCATCGTGGAGGAGAACGTCGCCGCCTTTCTGGCGGGAACGCCCCGCAATATCGTGAATTGAAGGAAGGAACCAATATGAGTGATATCATTCTGTATCACGGCAGCAAGGAGCTCGTTCCTGTTCCCGAGATCAGGATCTCGCGGTATAACAAGGATTTTTATTTCGGTTTCTACTGCACGCGGTACGCCGAGCAGGCAAGAAGGTGGGCTACGCGCTTTACCGGAAACGGCGTCGTGAATGAATACAGATACACCGAAAATGAGATGCTGCGTGTGCTTCGCTTTGCCTCCATGACGGATGCCTGGCTGGATTTTATCGTGGATTGCCGTTTGGGAAAAGCGCATGATTACGACGTCGTTGAAGGCCCCATGGCAGACGATACCATATTCAATTACGTGCAGAATTTTGCGGACGGCAAAATCTCTCGCGCCGCTTTCTGGGAGCTTGCGAAATTCAAGCATCCCACCCATCAGATCAGCTTCCATACCGCCCGTTCTCTTACGGCGCTTACGTTTCTGAAAGGATATGAGGTCAACGATGAAATTTGACGCTGCTTTGATGTATACGTGCAGCCTGATAGAATTTATCGGCAGAGAGCGGCGGCTCCCGCGCGCCGCAGTCACGGATGCGCTCGGAAAGGAACGGCTTTCGGCGATCTACCGGCACGCGGACGTGCTGCACTGCGAAACGATCGAAAGTGTTGCCGACCGGTTCATTAAAGAATCGCAGATCCCCACAGGCGCGTTCGACAACGTGGGCCGTTGCCGTTATGCCGTGCCCGATTACTGGGATATCGGCGAGGTATATTCCCGGCTGATCGAGGACGTGGCCGAAAATGATACGCTGGAAACGCTTTGGGCCGTCTATCACTCCTGGATCGATGCCGCCATCTCCAATTACAATTCCGACTTTTTCTATCAATCCCGGGATTATATCCGGGCCTGCTATCTTGCGGGGGAGGTGCTTGCGGGCTGACCGCGGCGCCGCGTTCAAAAAATTACCGGAAAAAGATTTTATTTACAACGCTATTTTAGTAAATCAAACGAAAAACAGGGTGCCAAAGTTCATTTTTTAACAAATCCCTTGCAAAGGAATTTTTTTCGGATATAATATACATGGCAAAAATAAAAAGTTTCTGTAAACGGAGGAAAAATCAATGTCAGTTAAAGTTGCTATCAACGGTTTCGGCAGAATCGGCCGTCTTGCGTTCCGCCAGATGTTCGGCGCGGAAGGGTACGAAGTGGTCGCCATCAACGATCTTACCAAGCCCTCCATGCTTGCCAACCTTCTTAAGTACGATACGGCCCAGAAGGGCTACTGCGGCGTGATCGGCGAAAACCTTCACACCGTGAGCGCCGACGACGAAGCCGGCACCATCACCGTAGACGGCAAAGTGCTCAAGATCTATGCCGAAAAAGACGCCAAGGATCTGCCCTGGGGCGAGATCGGCGTAGACGTAGTGCTTGAGTGCACCGGTTTCTACTGCTCCAAAGAGAAGAGCATGGCGCACATCAACGCCGGCGCCAAGAAGGTCGTCATTTCCGCTCCCGCGGGCAACGATCTGAAGACCATCGTGTTCAGCGTAAACGAGAACACCCTCACCGCCGACGATCAGATCATCTCCGCCGCGTCCTGCACCACCAACTGCCTCGCGCCCATGGCCAAGGCCCTGAACGATTACGCTGCCATCCAGAGCGGCATCATGAGCACCATCCACGCCTACACCGGCGATCAGATGATCCTCGACGGCCCGCACCGCAAGGGCGACCTTCGCCGTGCCCGCGCCGGCGCTGCCAACATCGTTCCCAACTCCACCGGCGCCGCCAAGGCCATCGGTCTCGTGATCCCCGAGCTCAACGGCAAGCTGATCGGCTCCGCCCAGAGAGTGCCCGTCGTCACCGGCTCCACCACCATCCTCACCGCCGTTGTGAAGGGCGAAAACGTCACCAAGGAAGGCATCAACGCCGCCATGAAGGCCGCCGCTTCCGAGTCCTTCGGCTACAACGAGGATCCCATCGTCTCCTCCGACGTGATCGGCATGCGCTTCGGCTCCCTGTTCGACGCCACCCAAACCATGGTGATCGACCTCGGCTGCGGCCTCTACGAAGTACAGGTCGTTTCCTGGTACGACAACGAGAACTCCTACACCAGCCAGATGGTCCGCACCATCAAATACTTCGCCGAGCTGTAAGAACAACCCCAAATACCGCGAACCGGTTCGTCCCGTACGAGCCGGTTTTTTACACCCTTTCCGGCTTGACAAAAAATAAAGCATTTAGTATATTTAATTATATATACTCTTTTTTACCGGCAGGTGGTCGTTACGGAAATTCAAAAGCGTTTTTGGAAAGACAGGATCTTCTTTTTCGGGATCCTTGCCTTTGTTCTGCTCTACGCGTGGGGCGTTGTGGGGCTCTTCCGGCCTTGGAGCGCCGGCGTGGTCGCCTACGAGTTTCACGCGGTGGATTTCGGTATGGGGTTCGGCAGCTTCCTGCTGCCGGGGCAGGTCTATCAGTGGATCTGCGGCGCGCCGGATCCTCATTCGCTCACCGTATATCACACGGTTCTGCTGCTCGTGTTTTTCATCGGACTTTCCGCGCTGCTGGCAAGGTTCCTGCGCCGGGTGGAGCCTGCCTACCGCCGCGCCGCGGGCACGCTGCTGTTTTTGTTTCTTACCGGCCCGTGCACCTTTTCCATCTTCGTGACCGACCTCGGCATGCCCGAGGTGTATTGGGTCTATTTCGCCGCGCTGTTTTTCCTCTGCCTCGCGTATAAGCCCCTGCATCTGCTCATTGCGCCGCTGTGCCTGCTTGCGCTCATGGTGAACTACGCCGCCATCATTTGCTACGTGCCGTTTTTCTGCATCCTGCTGCTGTATAAGCTTTCCGGCGAAACGGACCGCGGCGCAAAGCGCATGCTGCTGGCTGCTTTTATCGTGTGCGTGTGCGTATCGCTGGCGGGCTACGCCTATCTTGCGCCGAATACGATGAAAAACATGAAGCTTTCCTTTGAAGAGTATAACGCGCTGATGCGCTCCCGGGGCGTGACCGAGCTCACCTATACCGATTCTCTGTTCTACGGCCGTTACGAAGAGGATTACCCTGCCGATTTTTACGCGAGAATGGCGGCGAACCCGTTTTATACCGAGGGAGAGACCCTCACGCCGCTGCAGCGGCTGGTGAATTTCGCCGTGTTCCGCCTGCATATGGTGCGGCTCCATCTTGCGGGCCGCAGCCCGCTGATGCTTCTCGTGCCGCTGGCCGCCGTTGCCCCGATCCTTGCGCTGATCTTCCGCTTCTGCTTCGGGGAACTGAAAAACAAAAACAATCCCTGGCTGCGCCGGTTCGTGTTTTTCTGCATGCCCGCGCTGTTCTTTCTTTCCGTTCTGGTATCGTGGCCGCTGTCGTTCGATTTCTTCAAATGGCTCAATTTCGCGTTTCTGCCGTTGTTCGCCTCGTTCCTTTACGTGTTTTACCGCGAAGGCGCCTACGTGGCGGCTTACGTCCGGCGGGCGGTTTCCGCGTTTACCTATCCGCAGATCCTCACGTATTGCGCTGTGTATTCGATCTGCGTGCTTTCCGCTTATTATTGATTTTCCGAAGGGGGTGTTCCGTTTGTCGGAGCTGAAAAACACGCGTCGGTTTGCGTGGTATGATTTTGCCGCGATCGCGCTCGGCGGGGCGATCCTGCTGTATTTTTTGTTTACGGCGCCCTATTCGGTCGGCGAGCCGGACGAGGCCGCCTATTATCTTCTGGGGCACAGGGTCGCTTTGGGCGAGCGGCTGATCTCCGACGAATGGAACCTGACGCAGCTTGGTTTCCTGCCTACGCTGCCGCTTTATTTTCTTTATACGCATTTCGTGGGCTCTTCCGAGGGGCTCGTGCTGGCCATGCGTTACGTATTTCTGGCGGCGGATCTTGCGTTCTACGTTTATATGTACGTAAAGCTGCGCCGGTATGGGCTGAAGGGGGCGTTGGCGTCGTTTTTCTTCTGCGCGCTGTTCCCGCAGACCTTTCTCGGCTTTTCCTATTGCACGATCTCGGCGGCGGCGGTCATGGCGATCTGCCTGATCCTGTTTTTAAGCGACAACCGCATCAACGGGCCGCGGCTTTTTCTTGTGGGGCTGCTGGTCGCCGTTGCAGTTATGGAAGACCCGTTTCTGCTGTTCCTGTTTTTGCTCTGGCTGGTTTTCGTACTGCTTTACGCCCTGCGTCGGCGGGCTGCAAAGCCGTTCTGCGCCGCGTTCACTTTTATGCTCAACGGCCGGGCGTTTGTTTGCCTTTGCGCGGGGATCGCCGTTGTGTTTGCCGGGTTCATGGCCTTTTTGCTTTATAACCGCGCGTTTGAGGATCTGCCCACGGCGCTGCCGTATCTGTTCAGCGGCAGCGAATATAACCTGTCCAATCTGCTGCAGCTCGAAAAGGTGAAGGCAGCCGCCGTCTATGCCGGTCCGGTATTTATCATAGGGCTCGTTCTGTGTCTCGGGGCCGCGATCGTTATCTGCGCGCGTAAAAAGTACGATCCGCGCGTGTCCGCCGCCGTACTGCTTGCCGCATGCTGCATGCTTGCCGGTTCCTTCGTATATGCCGCGGTAAAAACGCTGCGCGGCGTACGTTTCGACGACTGGGCCATGTTTTTGCAATACCATCATTTCCCGCTGCTTCTGTTTTCGCCGGTCCCGTTTCTGCTGGATCCGCACCGCGACGCAAAGCGTACCGCCGTGCTGGCGGTGGGGTTGCTGTACTCCGTGCTGATGGATATTCCCTCGAAAAGCTTTCTTTCCATCGGCGGGTTCATCGTGCGGGTGCCGGTACTGCTGCAGCTCTGGGATCTGCTCCGGACGCTGCTGCGTTCGCCTGCGGGAACCTTTTCCCTTCGCCCGGGCGCCGCGGTCCGCGCCGTAAAGTGCGGGTTTGCCCTGTGCCTCTTCGTTATGCTGCTGTGGGATCTGGGCTATATTGCCGCCGAGGGCGTGTATAAGGTCCCCGAAAAAATGTTTATGCACGCCGATCAGCCTTTGGACCGCACGCTTACGTCCGGGGTGTTCAAGGGGCTGAAAACCACCGCCTCCTTGGAGCGGTTTTATACGCAGACGCTGGAGGATCTGGATCTGATCCGGCAGGATCCGGACTGCGCCGTCGCCGTGTTGGAATCGGCGAGCTTCGCCTATTTGTATCTGGACCGCCCCTATGCGGCCTATTCCTCGGTTTACAGCGGTGAGCTCGAACGGCTTTCCGCCTATTGGAAGCTGCCGTATACGCCCGATCCGGATTACGTCTACGTGCCGTATTATAATTATTTTCTGTTTTTCCGTTACAGCGAGTCCACGTTGCAGATGCTGCTTTCGGAAGCGCTCCGGTACGTTGAGGGCGACGTCATCCGCGGAAAAGCCGGCTATATCATCCGGGTGCGGTCGGTTCTGTAGCGCCGCCGCCGAAATATAGTATTTGACATAAAATCGGGTTTTTGATATAATAAAGAATGGTGATTTGCGCTTGAAAATTATGCTCATCAATCCAAAGGTGCCCGTGTACCTGCGGATGCCCTCGATGCCTCTGGGGCTTGTTTCCATCGCAAGCTACCTGAACAGGCACGGCCACAGGGCGATCATCATAGAACGGTCCGTCAAGGCATACGATCTGCGCGCCGAGCTGAAGCGGTTTCAGCCGGACGTGATCGGCATTTCCGTTATGTCCTTTTTAAGCGGGATCGACGCAAAAAAACTGACGCAGAGGCTGCGTCGGTTTACCGGCGTTCCCATCATATGGGGCGGGCAGGCGCCCAGCGCGCTGCCGGAGATGAGCCTGCGCGACGGCGGTCCCGATTACGTAATGCTTGGCGAAGGCGAGCTCACCTGGCAGGCTGTGGCGGACGCGCTGGCGCGGGGCGAGCCGCTGGACGGCATTCCGGGGCTTGCTTATTTGCGGAAAAACGCGTTCGTAAGCAATTCCATTCCCCCCGTGGCGGATCTCTTTCAGTTTCCGGAAATGGATTGGACCCTTGTGGAACCGAAGAAATATTTCTCCACGTTTTTCCACTGCGGCAAAATGCTCTATCTGCACGCCTCCAAGGGCTGCCCCGCCGCTTGTATCTTCTGCTCCAACAAGCAATATCACCAAAGCTGCAACCGCTGCCGCGATCCGCGGCACGTGCTCGACGATATCGACCGCTACGTGAAGGATTACGGCGCCGACGGCATCTATTTTTCCGATGAGCTCTTCTGCCCGCGCAGAGATCTGCGCACGCAGCTGTGCGAGGGGCTGATCGAACGGAATTATCCGCTGGTATGGGGCTGCCAGATGCGCCTCGGCGTGCTGAACGAGGCGGACGTCCGTCTGATGGCGCGCGCCGGCTGCCGGTGGATCCTGTTCGGCATTGAAAGCGGCAGCAAGGAGCGGATCGCCTCCATCAAGAAAAAGATCAATCTCGAACTCGCGTATCAGACCATAGAATGGTGCGAAAAGGCGGGCATCACCGTGCAGGCGTCGTTCATCATCGGCTTTCCCGGGGAAACGCGCGAGGAGCTGCGGAAAACGGTCGATTTCGCCAAAAGCCTGCCCTCCAGCCTGGTTGCGCTGAATATACTCACGCCCATTCCGAATTCCGAGATCTGGGACCTGTGGGACAGCGACTATCCCCAGTATAAAAAGCCTGCCGATATCCGGGCGTGCGCCTACAAGGTAGAGCAGAACGTGGGCGACCTGGTACCGTGGAATTTTTCGCGGGTGCCCATGCGGGAGCTGCGCGTGATCCATTTCTATTATCAGTGGGTGGATTTCAGCAAGCGGGATTCCGTCAATCAGGATTTTTACGGCGTATTCAAAAAAATGGCGCAGGATGCTTTCAGCCGGGTATTCCGGCACGGCCTTTCTGGGTTTGTGTTCGGCGCCTACGTCTCGGTGAAGCAGTTTGTTACCGTGTTTTTCTATTCACACTTCTTCCCGGGAATACTGAAGAAATACGGCTTGCGCCGCTGAAGCGCGGCGCGCAAAAAAACGAAAGACAGAAAGAGGGTGCCGAAATGAACGTATTGCTGATCATGCCGTATCACTGCGACCTGATCCATACCGTTTCGCTGCCGCTCGGGATCCTGTCGATCGCTTCTTATCTCGAACAAAACGGCGTCAATGTAAGGATCTGCGATTTTTCCGTAAAAAAGACGTCCGTTAAGCATATATGCGACGATTTCCGGCCGGATATCGTCGGTCTGTCCTTCCCGTCGGTCAAGGCGATCGACGGCGTGGTCAGAATTTCCCGCTATTTCCGCAGGCGCGGCGTTCCCATCGTTTGGGGCGGTCCCTTTTGTGACGTGGCGAATACGCAGCACCTGTTCGATACGGGGCTGGTGGACGTGATCAGCTTCTGCGAAGGGGAGGCCACCTGGCTGGAGCTGGTGCGCACGCTGGAAAACGGCGGTAGCCTGTCGGGGGTTACCGGTATCGCGTATCGGGAGAACGGCAGAACCGTGATTAATCCACCTCGTCCGTTCATGGACCCGGCGCTGCTGCCACGCATCGATTTCAGCTACGTGGACGTGCCCGTGTATTTTCAGTACCTCTACGGCTGCAAAAAGCTCGTTTACGTCTATCTTTCCAAGGGGTGTCCCGCGCACTGCACCTTCTGTGTGAATACCATGTGCCACCGCAACACACGCCGCAGGCGGCCGGTGCCCGTGTTTATGGATGAGCTCGCCGAGCTGGTTGAAAAATACGGCGCCGACGGGTTCTATTTCGCCGATGAGCTTGCCTTCGCGAGCGATAAAGAGCTCTACGAGGTCTGCGATGCCTTCCGCGCCTCGGGGCTGCGGTTCCATTGGGGGTTCCAGACCCGCATCGGCGTGCTCAGCGACACGGCGATCCGCTGCGCGAAGGAGAACGGCTGCCGCTGGATCGACTTCGGCGTGGAAAGCGGCAACCGCGAAATGCTCGCAAAGGTGGCGAAGGGGATCCCCTTCGATAAGATCGAATCCACATTCCACGCGTGCAGCGAGGCAGGCGTTATTTCCATCGCCAATTTTATTATCGGGTTCCCGGGGGAAACCAGAGCGCAGTTCCGCGATTCCGTCGATCTGGCGCGGCGGTTGGAATCCACCCAGAATACCTTTGCGAAATATATTTTCGTGCCAAGTACGCCGGGCGGGCAGGAGGTTGTAAGGACCTTCAAAAAGTACCCGGAATTCCGCAGGCTCAACGACTATAAGCAAATGGACTTTTTCAAAAACACCCAGGGGCTTTCGGAGATCCCGCAGAAGGAACTGAACGTGGTGCAGTCGTATTTTCTCCTGAACGCCATCTTCCGCAAGGATTACAGCGAGAACCGCAGCTACGATCTTCTGTTCAAGTCGGTGCTCACCGTATGGCGGAGGATTACGAAAATGAATTTCACCTGCGCCGTGAAGGCGCTTGCCGAGATCGCGGGGAATTTTTTCCGTTTTATTCTCGACGTTGCCCTGCACCCCGGCATACTGAAGGCCTATCATCTGAAATAAGGTTTTCCTGTTTCTTTTTCACCGCATTTTTGAAGGGGAGCTCATTTATGAACGTACTTCTTATCATGCCGTATCACTGCGATCTGATCCATTCGGTATCGCTGCCCCTCGGCATCATTTCCATCGCGTCGTATCTTGAAAAATTCGGCGTGAACGTGAAAATCTGCGATTTTTCCATAAAAAGGATCTCCCTGAAGCAGGTGTACGAATCCTTCCGTCCCGATATCGTAGGCCTGTCGTTCCCGTCGATGAAGGCCATCGACGGTATTCTGAAGATCTCTTCGTTCTTCCGTAAAAAGGATATTCCGATCGTGTGGGGCGGCCAGTTCTGCGACGTGGCCGGCTCGCAGCACTTCTTCGATACGGGGCTGGTGGATATCATCAGCTACTGCGAGGGCGAGGCCACCTGGCTCGATCTGGTCCGCACGCTGGAAAACGGCGGCGATCTGGCGGACGTAAACGGCATCGCCTATCTGAAGGACGGCAAAATGCAGGTCACGCCGCCCCGCGTCTTTATGGACCCGGCGGAGCTGCCGCGGCTCAATTTCGATTACGTGGACGTGCCCGTGTATTTTCAGTATCTGTACGGGTGCAGCAAGCTGGTGTACGTGTATCTTTCCAAGGGCTGCCCTTCGCACTGCACGTTCTGCATGAACACCATGTGCCACCGCAACACCAGAAGACGCAGGCCGCTGTCCGTGTTCGTGGATGAGTTGACCGAGCTGGTTACAAAATACGGCGCCGACGGCTTCTACTTTGCCGATGAGCTGGCTTTTTTGAACGATACGGAGCTCTACGAGGTATGCGACGCGTTCCGCGCCGCGGGGCTCGGTTTCCACTGGGGGTTCCAGACCCGCATCGGCACGCTCAGCGACGAGGCGATCGCCTACGCGGCGGCAAGCGGCTGCCACTGGATCGATTTCGGCGTAGAGAGCGGCAACCGGGAGCTGCTCGGCAAGGTGGCGAAGGGCATCCCCTTCGACCGCATCGAATCCACCTTCCACGCCTGCAAGGAGGCCGGCATCATTTCGATCGCCAATTTCATCGTCGGGTTCCCGGGGGAAACCACCGCCCAGCTGCAGGATTCCGTCAACCTGGCAAAACGGCTGGAATCCACGCAGAACAGCTTTCTGAAATACGTGTTCGTACCCAAAACGCCGGGGGGCCGCGAGGTGGAGCGCACCTTCAGCGATTACCCGAAATTCCGGAATATCAAGGATTACAAGCAGATGGATTTCTTCCGCAATAAGCACGGGCTTTCACAGATCCCGCAAAAGGATATCGACGTGATCCAGTCCTACTTCATGATGGCGGCCATCTTCCGCAAGGATTACAGCGATAACCGCAGCTACGACCTGCTGTTCAAATTCATTTCCACGGTCGTTACGCGGGTCACAAAAATGAGTTTTATGTGCGCGGTCAAGGCGCTCGGCGAGATTTCTGGCAACTTTACCCGGTTTTTCTTCGACGTCGCCCTGCATCCGGGTATCCTTAAGAAATACGGGCTGAAATAAAATGTGCGCGGATTTCCCGCCGCCCGTTGGAGGCAAACATGAAAAATGTATATTTTGTTCAGGTGGACGTATCCGCGTCCCTCGGTTCGCAGAATGCCTATCTGCCCTACACGGCGGGTATTCTGGCGGCCAACGCCTGGACGAGTGATATTGTAAAAATGCATTTCACGTTTAAGGAGTTTATCTTTCTGCGCGAAGATATTCCCGCGGTGGTTTCCCGTTTGGACGCCCCCGCGGTGATCGCTTTCAGCAATTACTGCTGGAATACGGAATACAACAAAGCGCTGGCCGCCGCCGTAAAAGAAAAATACCCCGAATGCGTCACCGTTTTCGGCGGGCATAACGTACCCAACGATTTTTCCTTCCTCGAGGCGTATCCCTATATCGATATCCTTTGCCACGGCGAAGGGGAGGATACCACAAAGATCCTGTTTGAGACGCTGGCGCTGGGCGGCGATCTGAAGGATGTGCCAAATATCTCGTTCCGCGGCGATCAGGGGTTTGTCCGTACCGAAACCGTATGCCAGAGAACGCTGGATTACCCCTCCCCGTATCTCGAGGGATGGTTCGATCCCATTGTGGAGGCGCACCCCGAGATCACCTTCAATGTGATCCTCGAAACCAGCCGCGGCTGCCCGAATCAGTGCGCCTACTGCGATTGGGGGCTGTTGAGATCGAGGGTTCGCATGTTCCCGTTGGAGCGCATCAAGGCCGAGATTCGCTGGATGAGCGACCATAAGATCGCCTTCGTGTGGGGCGCGGATGCGAATTTTGGCCTGTTCAGCCGCGATTTGGAGATCGCCGACGCGCTGGTAGCGGCTAAGGAGGCCACCGGCTACCCGGAGCGCATGCGTATGAACTACGCGAAAAACAATTATGAAAACGTGTTCGCCATCGTCAAAAAATTCAAGGCGTGCGATTTCGACCGCATCGGCGCCACGCTGTCGTTCCAGAGCTTGTCGCCAGAGGTTCTGAAGAACATCGGCCGCACCAACAGCGATCTGGAATTCTACAAGAATCTGCTGGCAAAATATAAAAAAGAGAACATGAAGACCTATTCCGAGCTCATTCTCGGGCTGCCCGGCGAAACCTACGAGAGCTTCGCCAAGGGCATCGCCACCCTGTTTGAGATCGGTCAGCATTTCGTGTTCGAGGTGTACGGCTGCATCCTGCTGCCGAACGCCGCCATGGGGCAGAAGGCGTACGTGGAAAAGTTCGGCATCAAAACCGTGCGCTCCGAGATCATCCGCCCCCACTTCCAGAACGAGGCCTTCGCCATTCCGGAGTACAATGAGATCGTGGTGGAAACCAATTCCATGCCCCGTGAGATGTGGGTGCGTTCGCAAACGTATTTTTACCTTGCGAAGGCGCTGCACGGCAACGGGCTTCTGCGGGCGTTCGCCATCTATCTGCACTGTGAGAAGGGCGTGCCCTACGACCGGTTCTACGACGGCGTCATCAATTACTACGAAAAAAACCCGTCGCTGTTCAGCGCAGGGCTTTACTTTGAGATCAAAGAACGCGCCAACGAGCTCTCGCTGGGCATCAACAACCGCAAGCTGCAGTTCGCTCCCTGCGGGGATATCATCTGGGACGACCACGAGTATTTCGTGCTGAACGCGCTGTTTCGCAAAGAGGAATTCTACCGTGAAATGCTGCCGTATCTGCGGTCTTACGATATCCCCGACGATATTTTTGAAGACCTGCTCGCCTATCAGAAGAATATTATACGCGAACCGGGCTCCGAGGAATGCCGCGTGACCCTGCGTTACGACGTGCACGGTTACCTGAACGACGTGTACCTCAACGTGTTCCATCCGCTGAACGAAAGGAAACACACGCTGGTCATGCGGGATTCCGATCCGAAAAACGATTGGCCCTCCTTCGGCAAGCACGTGGTGTGGTACGGCCGCATGGGCTGGGCTTCCTATAAAGACGACGTAACGTATAACGATTGATTTTATGAAACAGAACTTCTATCTCGTGCAAATCGGAGTGAGCTATTCCTCGCCGTGTTTTCTTCCGTATTCGGCGGGGTGTATTGCTGCATACCTTTTGCGTGACAGGGAGATCTGTGAGGCGTATCACATTCCCGATATTGTCGTCATGCGCGAGCCTGTGCCGGAGGTGCTGCGGCGATTCCGCGACCCTGCTTTCGTCGCTTTTTCCAGCTACGCATGGAATTTTGAATACAACAAAACCGTTGCCCGCGCGCTGAAGGCCATGTATCCCGAGGTCAGGATCATCTTCGGCGGGCATCAGGTCGGCCCCGGCGGCAAGCTGCTGGAAGAATACGGTTTTATCGATTATCTGATGCATAATGAGGGCGAGGAGACCACTGCGCTGTTCCTTAAAACCCTGAAAAACGGCGGCGATCTCTCGGCTGTGCCCAACCTTTCTTACCGAAAGGACGGCGCCGTCGTCACCACCCCCGCGTATATTCCCTGCGATCTTTCCGATTATCCCTCGCCCTATACGGCGGGCGTTTTCGATAACATCATGCGGGAATTCCCCGACCGGGAGTTCCACGCCACGCTGGAAACCAACCGGGGCTGCCCCTACGCCTGTGCCTACTGCGAATGGAGCTTCTCGAAAAAGCTGCGTCCGTTCCCCATGGAGAAGATCCGGGCGGAGATCGAGTGGATCGCCTCGCATAAGATCCGATACACCTACTGCGCCGACGCCAATTTCGGCATACTGGACCGCGACGTGGAGATCGCGCAGTACGTGGTGGATATGAAAAAGAAATATGGCTATCCGGACGTGTTCAAGCCCTGCTACGCCAAAGAGAGCGACGATAACGTGTTTGCCGCAGGGTATCTGCTGAACAAAAACAATACCGATAAGGGCGTTACGCTGGCCTATCAGTCGCTTTCCGATACCGCCCTTGAAAACATCGGCCGCAAAAATCTCACGCTCAAGCGGTTCGAGTCGCTGGATATCCGCTATACGCAGGCGGGCATCCCCACCTATACCGAGCTCATTTTGGGGCTGCCGGGCGAAACGCGCGAAAGCTTCTGCCGCGGCATCTGTGAGCTGCTGGAATCGGGGCAGAATAACTCCATGACCGTATACGAGTGCCAGGTGTACCCCAATTCCCGCATGGGCGATCCGGAATATCAGAAAAAATTCGGCATTAAAACCGCAGTGATCCCCATGCTGGGCATCCACTACAACCCCACCTTCAACGGCGTGGGGGAATACCTTGAGATCGTTACCGAAACGGCCTCCATGCCGAAGGCGGATTGGGTGGCCTCCTATATGTTTGCGGTGGTGCTGCAAACCTTCCACCATCTTGCGCTGCTGCGCTTTTTCGCCATTTATCTGCGCCGGGAGCAAAATATATCCTACTACGATTTCTATACGGCGCTGTTCCGCTATATTTACGAAGAGAACCGCGGCGCGCTGCACGGGCTGTTCCAGGCGCTGTACGACCGCAAGGCGGATACCGACACCGCCGACTGGACCTATCAGACGGACGTCTTCGGTACCACCGGCTTCTATTTTGAAGAGGGCGCCTTTCTCGAGCTGATCCGCTGCGGCGACGTCTTCTGGCAGGATATCCTGCCCTTCCTGCGGTCTTTTTCCATCCCCGAGCCGCTGTTCGGCGAGCTGCTTTCCTATCAGCGGGAGCTGCTGCGCGCGCTTCACAAAACGGACGTGTCGCTGGAGCTTCATTGGAATTTTTACCCTTATTTTGAAGATCAGAGCGGCAATACCCCGCTCAAAAGGGTGCGCTCCCGGCTCAGCGCCCATTCCGATCTCGGCATCACGGGCTGGCCCGACTACGCCAAAAAGGTGGTGTGGTTCGGCAAGCGCTATTCCGCCATGCTGCTCACGAACCCCCGGGCGGAGATCTCGTATACGGAGGAGGAGAGCGAATGAAGAAGATCTTGCTGATCCAGCCCCCGCAGTGGTACCCGATCACGCCGCATCTGGCGGTGCCCCTGCTGGCGGGGCAGCTCAAGGCCGCCGGTTTTGACGTGACGATCTCCGATCTGAACGTAAAATTCTACAACCGGATCCTCACGTCCGCGCATCTGGCCGCCGCCGATGAAGCCGCCCGAACCGACCTGGCCGCGCTCTCCGCGCTTTACCGCGGCGCCGATTTCGATGCGATCCGCGCCGCCGGAACCTATGAAGAGAAGACCCGCGCCCTGAAATATCTCACCCTGCAAAAGTTTTACGGGGAGCATGGGGCGGAGGTGCCCGACCTCATCCGGGATATCGGTCTCGCCGTGCGCACCATGCGGGAACCCGCGCTGTTTTACGATCCCGAAAAGCTGCCGGTCGCCAAGCATCAGATCCGTCTGGCGCTCCGGCTCGCCTCTATGCCCTTTGCGCCCAACGAGCTGGATCTGGATAACTATTTTGCCAATCCGCTGCTCAATCTCGACTGGGAGAATATCAAAAAACAGGTGCACGACCGCAGTGTCAACATGTTTTACGGCTATCTGGCGGAGGAATCGCGCGCGATCGCCGAAAAGGGCTTCGATATCGTCTGCCTGTCGCTCACCGATCTCAGCCAGCTGCTGCCCGTATTCACGCTGGCCTCTTTTCTCAAAGCCGATACCGGCGCGCAGGTGGTGGTGGGGGGCAACTACGCCACGCAGATCTGCGACGATATTGTGAAGTTTGAGGAGATCCTGCACGGGTATATCGATTATATCTCCATCGGCGACGGGGAAACGGCGCTTGTGGCCCTGTGCCGCGCGCTGGACGGGCAGCTTGCCCTTTCCGACGTGCCGAACCTGGTTTACTATGACGCTTCCGAGCAAAAGACCGTGAACAAGGGCTTTTCCTGCGCCCATTTCGATATGAACGCCCTCGCGTATCCCGATTTTACGGGGTACGATCTCGGGAGCTACTTTACGCCAGAGATCATTTTTCCCGTTCAGCTCTCCAAGGGCTGCTATTGGGGCAAATGCGCCTTCTGCGATTACGCCTACGGGCAGCAGGGCTATTCCCCGAAGCGGATCCCGCGCATCATAGACGAGCTGCGGTACTTCGTTGAGCGTTACGGCGCCTCCAAGTTCATTTTCGTGGACGAGGCGATCCCACCCGCGTTCTACAACAGGCTGGCGCTGGCCATTCTGGAGGCCGGCCTGAAGATCAACTACTATTCCTTTGCCCGGCTCGAGGACGGCTATACCTCCGAGGTGCTCAAAAACCTTTACGCCTCCGGCGCGCGGCTGTTCCTGTGGGGCTACGAATGCGAATCCCTGCGCATCATGAAGCTGATGAACAAGGGTATCAATGCCGAGCGGCGGCTGGAGATCCTTACGGACGCCCGCAACGCCGGTATCTGGAACGACGGCCTGTTTATCTTCGGCTATCCTACCGAAACCATGGAGGAGATCGAGGCCACCCAGCGTGTGATCCGCGAGCACAGACGCGAGATCCCCAGCGTGACCCTCTCCAACTTCGCGCTGAAAAAGCACGCCCTGCTGCTGGAGGAGATCGGCGGCAACGGCGTTTACGATTTCGCGCCGAACGGCGATTTTTATACCGTGTACCGCGATAAGATCGACGGCGTCGCCATGGCGGACCGGCGCGCGGTGCGGCGCAATTTCCAGTTTGATTTCCTCGATGAAAACGCCCATTCCCTGTGGAGCGTGGTGTTTTCCGATTTCGATCATCTTCTGCTCTACCTTTCAAAATACGGCTGCGATTACGTGAGCGGCTACCGCTCTGAAAAACGCGTCAGTCCCGAATTTCGATAACCGATGAACGAGTTTTCCGTCACCTTCGTAGTGGGCGCCACAAGCGAATCCGAGGCGCTCATTTCCACCGTCAATTTCATCATGGAGCGCTGCGCCCCGGCGGACGTGGCCCGGGTGCTGATCGTCCGCACGCAGCACGCGCCTCCCGAAACCCTTGCCGCCATCGAAGCCATGGAGCGGCGCTACCCCGAAAAGGTGCGGGGCATGGCGCAAACAAGGCCATACGTGGGCGGCGCCATCCGCGATGGGTTCGATACCGCGGTATCCTCGCATATCCTGCTTTTGCCCGGCGATCTGGCCATCGGGCTGGATGCCGTTCCTCTGCTCATCGCGGCGGAAAAGGAAGCGCCGGACGGCATCGTAAAAACCTCCCGCTGGCTGAACGCGGACGCCTTTCACGGCTATTCCCGTTCCCGCAAATTCTTCAACCGCTGCGCGCAGGTATTTCTCCGCGCCGCCTACCGTACAAGACTTACCGATCTCACGAACCCCGTGCAGATCATGCCCACGGCGCTTTATAAATCCGTCGATTGGCGGGAGCTGGGCTTTCCGTTCCTTGCCGAAATGGTGCTCGCGCCCCTGCGGCTGGGCGCGTCGTTCCGCGAGATTCCCGCGGCTTGCTACGGACGGCAGGAGGGTAAAAGCAGCAATTCCTTCCTGCAAACCGCCATGTATCTGAAAACGGCGCTGCGCATCCGCTTTACCCGGCCCGAACGCCTGCTGAAACCGCAGGAGAGCGGCGCGCCCGCCGCCCGAAAAGGAGACCTATGAAAATTCTTTACGCATCGGTACCCCAGTGGTACCCGGTAAGCCCCTATCTTGCCTGCGCGCTGCTGCGCGGGCAGGCGGAAGCCGCGGGTTTTCAGGCGGATACCTACGATTTCAACGTGGAGTTTTTCAACGATATCCTCGACGCGGCGAACGTGCGTGATTCTCTGGCGCGCGCGCGGCAGTTCCTGAACGCTCCGTCGCTTGCGTGCGCGGACCCGGCGGACGAAGCGAAATACGGCGCGAAAATGGCGCAGATCGCCGCCGTGCGGCAGGAGATCGTCTCCGGTTTTTTCGGGGGCGACGCCGGCGCGGCTGAGGAAACCGTCGCCGAGGTGGCTGAAGCCGTGCGCGTGATCAAGACCCGCGAATCCTTCTACGATCCAGAGCAACTTTACCGGGCAAAGGACGTGATCGACGCGGCGCTGGATATTGTTTCGCTGCCCTTCACCCCCGCCCGCATCCGCATGGATAACTATATCGCCAACCCGGTGCTCACCTACGATTTCCCGGACGTGGATTTCCAGTGCCGCGAGCCCGGCGTGAATATGTTTCTGCCCTATTTTGAAAAAAAATTGGCCGCCATGGATCTTTCGTCCTATACGCTGATCGGCCTTTCGATCACGGACCTGAGCCAGATCGTGCCGGGCCTTACGCTGGCGCGTCTGCTCAAGCGGCGCACGAACGCAAAGATCTGCCTGGGCGGCAACTATATCTACAAGGTGGCCCCCGATCTCAAAAAGATCCCGGCCGTGTTCCGCGATTACTGCGATTACCTGCTGGTGGGCGACGGTGAGGTCACCTCGGTGCAGCTGGCGCAGTATCTTGCGGGGCAGCGGGAGATCGGCGACGTGCGCGCCCTCGTTTACGCGGATGAAAACGGCAATATCCTCGAAAACGAACCCGCGCCCCTGCTGCAGCTGGACCGGGTCGCCTATCCGAATTTTGATTCCTACGATTTTTCCCGCTATTTTTCCGCCGATACGGTGCTGCCGGTGCAGCTCGGCAAGGGCTGCTACTGGGGCAAATGCACCTTCTGCGATTTCTATACCGGCCAGCAGAAGTTCGATATGAAAAGCGTGGTCCGCGCCGTGGACGAGGTGGAATTCCTTTCTCAGAGATACAGTACGCCCTATTTTACTTTTGTGGACGAGGCCGTTCCGCCCGCCTTCTACAACGCCTTTGCCAAAGAGGTGTTGCGGCGGGGGCTGAAGATCTATTTTTACTCCTTCGCGCGGCTCGAAAAGGCTTTTACCCCCGAGGTGCTCTCCAACCTCTACGCCGCCGGAGCCCGGTTCTTCATGTGGGGGTACGAGGCGGCCTCCGAGCGGGTGATGGGCCTCATGAACAAGGGCATCGATCTCAGCCGCCGCAAACAGATCTTAACGGATGCGGCAAATGCAGGGCTCTGGAACCTGTGTACCTTCCTTTTGTGTTACCCCTCCGAAACGCCCGAGGAGCTGCAGGCCACCATCGACGTCATCTACGATCACGAGCTGGTGAACACCTGCACGCCGTCCAATTTCGCCCTGAAAAAGAATGCGATCCTCAAGGATCACGCCGAGGACGCCAGCATCACCGATTTTCAGGCCAACGGCGAGCTGCATATCTCCTATAAATACCACTCCTCCGTCACCACCATGGAAGAGATCAAGCGCAAGCGCAACGCCTTCGAGCGGCAGTATCTCATCGATACGGCCGACCGGCTCTGGGCGCATACCTTTACCGAAAGCGATTTTCTGCTGTTGTATCTGGCGAAGTACGGCCGCGATTACGTAAAGAATTATCGGCTGAAATACAAAAAAAAGCTTCCGGGCTGACAGCCTGAAAATCGGTTCTCGCTGTGGGCAGCGCGGATCCGACCGCACTGAAAAACAACAGCGACTGTCTGTAGAAATACTTGAAAGAGTTTTTAAGGTACCAACATGAAAGTTTTGCTAATCAATCCCCGTTTGCCGGTTTACCTCAGAATGCCGTCGCTTCCGCTGGGGCTTCTTTCGATTGCCAGCTTTCTGAAAGCGCAAGACCATGAGGTCCGCCTTTTGGACCGTTCTATGCACAACGAAGGAATCAAAGAAGAAGTCCTCCGGTTCCAGCCGGGCGTGATCGGCATTTCCGCGCTGTCTTACCTCAGCAGCCTCGACGCCAAAAGCCTTACCGAAGAATTGCGCGAATACACCGACGTGCCGGTGATATGGGGCGGTCCCGCGCCCAGCTCCCTGCCTGAAATGTATCTGCGGGACGGGAAACCGGATTTCGTTATGCTGGGCGAGGGCGAGTATACGTGGCTCGCTGTGGCTGAAGCGCTTGAAGCAGGCGCGCCTCTGTACGATCTGCAGGGGCTGGCATATCTGAGAGGGCATACGTTCGTCTGCAATCCGCCGCGTCCGCTGGCCGATCTGAAAACGTTTCCCGACCTGGATTGGAGTCTGGTTGACCCAGCGCACTATTTCTCTTCCTTTTTCAATTGCTCCAGAATGCTGTATCTGCACGCTTCAAAGGGGTGTACGGCTTCCTGTACGTTCTGCTCCAACAAGCAGTTCCATCAAAGCCGCAACCGCTGCCGCGATCCGAAGCAAGTCGTAAGGGATATCGAGTATTTGGTTTCGGAATGCGGCGCCGACGGTATTTATTTTTCCGACGAGCTTTTTGTGCCCGTGCGCAGCGTACGCAGTGAGCTGATGGCGCTCCTTGCGGAAAAGAACCTTGATTTCGTATGGGGCTGCCAGATGCGGATCGGCGTATTGAACGAAGAAGATATCCGCCAGATGTATCGGGCTGGCTGCCGGTGGATCCTGTTCGGGATCGAAAGCGGTGATACCGTGCGGCTGAAGAAAATCAAAAAAGGCATTGATCCCGGTATGGCGAAGGAAACCGTGGATTGGTGCAAAAAAGCGGGCATTACCGTGCAGACTTCGTTTATTATCGGATTTCCGTATGAAACCCCGCAGGAAATGCAGAAAACAATCGATTTCGCAAAATCGCTGCAGGCGGATATGATCGTAATGAATATTCTTACGGCGATCCCGAATTCCGAAATCTACGATCAGATGCTGCGCGAAAAGCCCGGCTTCCGGCTGCCACAAACCATTGCCGAGATCGCAAAAAAGGAGCTGGTGGCTACGGATCAGGTAACGGATAACCTGTCCGAGATTCCCGCATTGGATTTGCACGTCGTCCATTTCTTTTACCAGTGGAAGGCGTTTATCGGAAGGGGAACGGTAAAGGGCGAATCCTTCGGCATTATAAAAAAGATGGCGAGCGATACATTCGACCGGCTGTTCCGGCATGGGCTCAAGGGGTTTGTTTTCGGGGCGTATTTTTCTCTCAAACAGTTCCTTACAGTTTTTTTCTACGCGAACTGTTTTCCCCACATCCGCAAAAAATACAAATTGGAATAAAAAAAGCGCCGCGGTGGCGCTTTTTTTCCGTAATACCTCACCGGACGCTTCCGGATCCCGCTTTCAGTCTTTTGTCGTAGGGTTCTCTTACTGTACGATCCCATACCGTTTGCGTATGCCGGGATACGCGTGCGCATACCAGAAGATGCGCATGAATTCCATACCTGCGCTCCAGGTTGAGAGCAGAAACGATTTCAGGTCGCCGCCCCGTATGCTTTTCAGCGCGTCGGCGATCACCTTTCTTGTGAACGAGGTCTTTTTGCCGTCCACCGCAATATTGTCGGACCGGAAGCTGCGCCACATGAAGCAGGCGTGGATCACCTTCATATCCTTTGCCGGGATCTCCGAAAAATTGTAATCCAGATTCTGCACCGGGTCCTCGTCCACCAGCCGCCCGAGATCGGTCACGGCAGGGTATTTCCCCTCCGATACCAGCCTGTAGTAGATATCGGCGCCGGGCACCATAATAAAATAGTTCAGATTGATCAGCGTCGTATCCAGCCGCTGGATCATGCGCACGGTCTCTTTGGCGTCCTCGGGCGTTTCCCCCGGGTAGCCGATGATAAAGGAGCCTATGGCAACGATGCCCGCGGCGCGGCAGTCGGCGAAGGTCCGCTCGATCTTATCGTAGGCGATGCGCTTGTTCATGGCGGCAAGAATCCGTTTCGAGCCGCTCTCCACGCCGAAAAAGATCCATCGGCAGCCGGCGTCGTACATATAGCGGAAATCCTCTTCCTTAAAAAGCCCGATGCGCGTCTGCCCGCCCCATACGAAATCCAGCCCGAGGGAACGCAGGCTGTCGCAGGTTTCGTGCATCTCCTTCACGCTGCGGCACCAGAGCTCGTCGGCGAAGTAAACGCCGTCCATGCCGTGGTTCTTCACCAGATATTCTATTTCGCGCAGTACGGCCTCCATGGGACGCTTGCGGTAGGTGCAGCGGTGAAAGTCCTTGTTGTAGCAAAAGGCGCAGTTGTGGGGGCAGCCCTTTGCGGCGTACAGATACAGCATTTTTTCGCAGCCGTAGGAGGATTGAAAGTATTTTTCCACCTCCACCAGCCGCCAATCAAGGTCCGGCAGCGCGCCGAGATCGATAAAATCCCGCTGCGCGGTACGTTTTACCGCGCCGTCCGCCGCGCGCAGCGCCAGGCCCGCCACGCCGCTCCAATCCGCGCGTCCGTCCTTCACCGCGTTCGCCAGCTCCAGCCAGGTGGATTCGCCTTCGCCGATGGAAACCGCGTCCACGCAGGCGTTTTTCAGCACCGCCTCGGGCAGCTCCGAGGCCAGCGGACCGCCCCATACCACGGGCGCGCCCAGCGCCTTCACCTGCTCCGATACCGCAAGGGCGTCGAAAAAGGATTTATACGAGATCAGCGATACCCCCGTGATCGCTGGCGAAAATTCCCGCAGCACCGTTTCCAGCGGCGTTTTTTCCACCGTTCTGTCGTACAGCCGCACCCGGAACCCGTTCGCCTGCAGGTAAGATGCGATCGAAAGCAGGCCCAGCGGCGCGGTCACTGAGCGGGAATAGCCTTCGGTTTTCGGGTTGATCAGCAAAACGTTCATTCGTTTTCACTCCGGTTTTTTCGGTTGACGATGTATAAGCCGTATTTTTTTCGTATGCCCGGGTGGGCGAGGGGGTAGTAGAGCACGTTCAGGCCGCGCCGCGCCATATTGAACGCGCTTACGGCCGCGTCCTTCGGGGAGCCCCGCAGCGATTCCACCGCCGTATTCACGGCCTTTTTCAGCAGCTGCGCGCCGGAAGAGTGCCTGCCGTCCGTTTTTTTGTTTCTTGTTATGGTAAGAAAATCGAAAGAGGCCTTCACCGTGGCCAGCTCCCTGTACGGGATCTTCGAGAAATTCTTCATCAGATGATCCGGGCTTACCAGCGTATTATATTCCAGAATGCTGCCGAAGCGGAATTCTCCCGTCTGCGCCATCTCCGCGCACAGGGCTGATTCCGGGATCAGTATAAAGTAGTTGCACAGAAAAGCGTCCAGATCCAGGCTGAGGGCAAAGCGGACCGTGGCCTTCAGGTCCTCCTCCGTTTCCCCGGGGAACCCGATAATAAAGGAGCCGAAGGTTGCGATGCCGAGCTCGGCGCACCAATCCGCCGCGCTGCGCACGCGCGCTTCGTCGTAGGGCTTGCGCAGCCGTTCCCGCATGGACTGAGAGCCGCTTTCCAGCCCGAAGAGCAGCCAGCGGCAGCCGGCGGCATACATCTTTTCCAGCAGCGGCCGCGTAAGGATCTGCGGCCGGGTCTCGCCGCCCCATATAAAGGCGTTGCCGTGCCTTTCGCGGCATTGCCGCAGCGCCTCCAGCTCCGCTTCGGTAAAGAGCAGCAGCTCATCCGAAAAATTGACGCCGTCCAGCCCCAGCGGTACCAGCCGGTCGATCTCTTCGATCACCTGCCCGATCGGGCGTTTCCGGCGGGCGCCGTAGCAAAACGGGGTAGAGCAGAAGCCGCAGTCGTAGGGGCAGCCCACCGAGGCGTTCAGGTAGAGCATATGCTTGCAGCCGGTAAAGCGGCGGAAGCACTTTTTTACGTCGATCAGCGACCAGTCGATCGGCGGCAGCAGTGAAAAATCGGGGAGCGGCAGCTTTGCCGTTTTCCGGATCCGTCCGTTTTCGCGGTAGGCCACGCCCTCCACGGAGCGGGGGTCGGCGCCTTCGCTTATCGCGTTCAGCAGCGCCTCAGCGGCGAAAAAGTATTCCCCGGTCAGTATGTAATCGCAGTGGTCGTAGGCGTCGGCGAGGTCGGCGCCCAGGATCGCCACCATATCCGCCCATATGATCGCGGCGCCCCGCCTGCGCAGGCGGCGGCCCACGGCGATCGCGTCCTTCACCGAAGAGGACTGTGATATGAAAAAGATCGCGGCGTCCGCGCGAAAATCCCTGTCCGGCTTCGTCAGGTCGCGCGGGTCCACGCATCTGTCCCATACGCGCACGCAAAAACCGCGGCTTTGTAAAAAAGTCGCGCTCATCATCAGATCTCTGCACACCGGGTGCGTGATCCCGCGCAGCATGACCGAACTGCGGGGCTGGATCATCAGTACGTTCATATCGGCCTCAACCACTTGGATCCCATTTATTTATTATAAAATATAGTAGCATAAACGCAAAACCTTGTCAAGAATCGCGGCGCCGCCGGGCTGCGGCGCGTTGGACGCGCTGTGTCCGTTCCGCGCGGTTCTTTGCCGCGTCGTTGCCGCCGTACTTGATTTTTCAGTTTATATCGTATATAATGCATAAAATATAACCTGTTACGGCCTTCAGCCGGGCCGCCGGAGGCGGAGGGGGAGGAAAGCCCGTGGATATCAACGAGATCAACATAGAGATGCGTCACCGCCACCCGTGGGAGTTGAGCCGCACGGACTGCGTTCTGCGCGCCCTCGGTGGATTCCTGCAAAACCGGGAACGGGGCTTTGTTTGCGTCGATCTCGGCGCGGGAGATCAGTTTTTTGACGACGCGCTTCTGGACCGCGCCCCGAACGCGGCGGTGTACGCCGTGGATATCGGCTATACGCCGGATATCGCCGAACGGCTGCGGCAAAGAGTGCGCAACGCCGACCGGGTGCATATGGCGCGTTCCCTGGCGGAGCTGGGCGCGCTGCAGGCGGATCTCGCCGTGATGATGGATTCTCTGGAATACATGGAGAGCGAAACGGACTGCCTTACGGCGCTGGCCGCCCACGTAAAGCCCGGCGGGTTGATCCTGCTTACGGTGCCCGCGTTTCAGCTGCTGTTTTCCGAATTCGACCGCGACGTGAACGGCCGCTGCCGATATAACAGAAAAGACCTGCGCCGCATCCTCGCCGCCGTGCCCGGGGTGGAGCTCAGGGAAACGCACTATTTCTACACGTCGCTTTTCGCCGTGCGCCTGCTGCAGAAGCTGGCGCCCCTGCGTATCGATCCGCAGCACAAGGTGATCTCCGGGTGGCCTTACGCCCGCTTTTCTCCGCTCACAAGGCTCGTCAAGGGCGCGCTGGATCTGGATTTCCGCGTGAACGCCTTTCTCGGCAAGGCGGGGCTCGACCTGCCGGGGCTGTCGCTGCTGGCGGTATGCGAAAAACGCGGCGATCCCTTCGCGGCCGACGGCGGGCATACCACTTGACCGCCGCGCGCAATACATCATCCGATGGCTTCGAGGTAGGTATGAAGAAAAAACTGTTGCAGGTGGCGCTGCTGCCGTTTCTGAGTGTGATATGGCTGTTTCCCTTTGCCATGCTGCCCCGGCAGTGGGGTTTTGCCGCCGGCATGTGCGCGGCGCTCCTTTGTCTGATCCTGCTCCCGCAAAGGGTGGCGGCCTTCGGGGCCGCCGCCGCGATCGCACTGGGAATGAGTATTTTCGACCGTACGTTTTTCGTCTGCTTTGCGCCGCCTCTGCTTGCGTGTGGGACGCTGTTCGCCGCGCTCACCGGCAGCGGGAGCGTATCGGTAAAAAAAGACGGGGTATTCCTGACCTCGCTGATCGCCGCCGCGCTCGGTACGCTCGGCGGTCTGCCGATGCTGCTGTTCGGCTTTGACGCCGCCGTTCTGAACCGTCCGGCTTTTACGCGCCACTGTGCGGCAGCCGTCGCCGCCGTCGCCGTGTCGGCAGGTCTGCTTGCGCTCTGTGTGCGGCGAAACCGCGCTGAAAGCGCGGGGCGCAGAAAAAAAACGCTGTTTATCTACGATAAGCTCACCGCCGCGTTTGCCGTTCTGCTGGCGGCGCAGGTATTGTCGGCCGCAGGAGCGCTGCGGCTCGGCGCCACCGCCGGTCACGGGCTGTTCCCCTTGTTCGCGAGCGCGTATTACGCGCTCACCGCCGCCCTTCCCGCAACGGATCTTGCGCTGCGGCGCAGCGCGGGGCGGAACTGATGCGCGAAAGAAAGGGGATCGCCATGGAAAAGAACGGGAAAACGGTCCGTTTGGGCCGGCTGCGTCTGCGGGGCGTCGATCTCACGGCCGTGGCCGTGTTTGCCGTGCTGGCCGCCTGCCTGTTCGGGTCCGCCGCCTTCGGGATCACCGAAACGGACGAAGCGCTGTACCAGACCTACGTGCTGCGGCTCATGCGCGGCGACCGGTTCTATGCGGACGACTGGTCGCTTTCGCCCTTCTTCATGATCTTCAATTATCTGCCCTTTGCGCTGTATTACGGCGTTACCGGCGGGGCCGCGGGCAGCGTGCTCGCCCTGCGGTTCGTTTACGCCGCGCTCAAGCTGGCGTTTTTCGCGGTCGCGTATCTGTGCCTGCGGCGCTTCGGATTCTGGGGTCTGCTGGCCGCCGCCGTGTGCGCCGGGGCGATGCCCTTCGGCCTAAAAACGGTCAACTATTATTTTGTGGCCCAATGCGCGCTGCTGCCCGCGGGGGCGCTGCTGTTCCTGCGCGAAGACGAAAGACCGGCGCGGTCGGCGGCCGCCGGGGCCCTGTTCGGCGTCGCGGTGCTGGCGGAGCCCAGTCTTGCCGCGGTATGGGCGGTTTACGGCGTGCTTGTGCTGTGCCGGTGGATCTGCGGTAAAAGAAACCGCTGGTTTCTGAAAAATTACGATTTTCTGCTGTCCCCCCGGGTGTGGCTGCATATCTTTTACGGGGTGCTGGCCGCCGCCGGGGTGTTTCTGGCGCTGGCCGCCGCGTTCTTCATGCGCGCGCCGCTCGGGGCGCTGCTGCAGGGCTTTTTGCAGGCTCTCAACGATCCCGAGCGTTCCGGCGGGGCGCTGCAGCTGTTGGCGGGGCGGCTGTCCGTAATAAAAATCTATATCGGTATCTTCCATCCCGCCGTGTTCATCACGTTCTTCGCGCTGCTGGCCGCGGCCCCGATCGTCCGCAGCTTTACCCGGCGGTTCGACGTGCTGCTTCTGGCTGCGCTGGGCGCGGCGGCCGCCGTCATGTGCGTGCGCTTGCTCACCTATCCCATGGAAACGGTGGGCTTCGCCGTGGGGGAGACCATCTGTCACCCGCTGCCCTTCGCGCTGCTCGGATTCGTTTTTTACGCCTTCACCGGGCAAAAGGACCGTCGCCTGCTGGCTTGGCTGCTGTTTTCCTGCGCGGTGACCGTGTGCGCGGATATGATCTCCATGTCCGCCTTCGGGGCGCTATCGGAGCTTGCCGCCGTGCCCTCGGCGCTGCTGCTGCGCGCCTATGTAAAAGAAACGCGCGCCCCGGCGCCGCCGGAGGCCGCGAAGAAAAAAAAGCCGTCTCCCGCGCCGAAGGCCCCTGTCGCCGTCCGCGCGCTGCCCGTTGTGCTCGGTGCGATCCTCGTGTTCCTGCCCCTGTCCGAGGCGGCCCACTGGGCGTATACCGCGCGTTTGCGCGAGGCGGAGCGGCTGTTCGTAAAAACCGACGCCCCTCTGGATACCGTGATCTCCTGCGGCGCGCTGAAGGGGATACGCACCACCGCCGCGCTGGCGGAGACCTACGAGAAGAGCGCGCGCGACGCCGCCCGTATCGGCGGGATCTGCGAAGGCCGTCTTTACGTGGCAGATCTGGCGCCCTCGGTGTATCTGGACGCGGACGCCGCCGTTGCGGCCCATTCCCCGTATTACTACTACGAAGAGGGCTGGGACCGGGTCTCGCTCTGGTGGCGCATGCATCCCGATAAGCTGCCCGATGCGGTCTATATCCCCTTTGAGAAACTGAGTCTTCTGGAATATCCGGATGCCTCCCCCGAAGAAAAGCTCGAGGCCCTGCGCGGCTTCGCCGAGATCGAGGTCACGCAGGGGGAGATCGGCTATATCGTAAAAATCATTCGCTGGAAATGAAAGGAAGTGCGCGGGTGACTGCCGGGTGGAATCAAAAAACGGTGAAGATCGGCAAATGGAACGTGCGGCTCACGGACCTCGCGTTTGCCGCCGTATCCGCAGCCGTTGCCGTTTTCTTTTTCACAAACGCCCCCTACGGGATCACCGAGGTGGACGAATCCGTTTATCAGTATTATAATTACCGTATCCTCACCGGTGATAAGCTGCTGGCGGACGACTGGATTTTTTCCAATCTTTTTTCCGTGTTCACCTATCTGCCTTACCGGGTGTTCTATGGGGTCTTCGGCGGCACGGCGGGCGTGCTTATGGCGTTCCGCATGCTGTATGCGGCGATAAAGCTGCTGTTTTTCGCGCTGCTCTACGTTTCGCTGCGCTCCTACGGCTTCTGGGCGATCCTCGGCGGGGCGGTCACCGTGGGCACCGATCTGTTCGGGGTGAAGACCTTCAGCTATTATTCCGTTTGTATCTTCGGCTGCCTGCTTGCCGGACTGCTGCTGTTCTGCGGACGGAAAACGCCGGGGCTGCTCCGCGCGGCCTTTGCGGGCTTTTCCTTCAGCGCCGCCGTGATCGCGGAGCCGGCCGCCGCGCTGGTGTGGTTCGTTTACGGCGCCCTCACGCTCGCGGCGATCGTCTCCGATAAAAAAGGAAAGCCGATCCTGCGGGAATACCGCTTCGTGCTCTCCGGCAGGGTATGGCTGTACGTTTTCGCCGGTGTGTGCGCCGGGGCGGCGCTGT
>CAMVBR010000006.1 GCA_947165755.1 uncultured Clostridia bacterium | reverse complement strand
GGCAGCCAGCCGAGCAGGCACACCATGACGCATTTCGGAAAGAAATCGCAGTAAAGATAATACTTATACCTTCCGAATTTCGGCAGAAGCTTTTTGCGCCAGAAAATATTGCGGGAACCGGCCCAGCCGTTCCACAGAATGTGCGTGCCGAAGATTTTGAATGCGGAAGCGCAGTTTACGCCTTCCAGTCCGTTCATAAACGTTACGAAAGCCCCGTTTTGATTAAACAGCAGCGATACCGGGGCGATCAGCAGCACAAGCCCGAGAACGATCATGGAAAAATAGAAGGCGTAAAGGGCGCGTTCCTTTTTTTTCTCCAAAAAGCCGAGATTGTCGTTGATGTACCAGCCGATCATGGACCAGAGATAGTTGAGCGGCATATTGATCAGCCCGATAATGGCAAAGGTAAGGTAGGGCAGCTTGTAATGGTACATCATCAAAAAGCAGCCTGCGCCGAAATAGAGGTATTCCAGCATTTTGGAGCCCGCGTAGTTGGAGCCGACGGCAATAAAGATATCCTTATACTCTTTATAAGGAACGTATCTGCCCTCGGCGGGGGTGCTCCAATGCGTTTTTACGTCGCTTGCAAAGGTTTTCACTTTGTTGAATACGTCATTCGCCATGTGTGTTTGCTCCTTCCGTGGTATCGTTTAAGGTTTCAGCGGTCATGCGCCGCCGTAAGAGTATTTCGGCCATCATCTGCCGGTGACTTTCGCCGGTGATATTGTAAAAATGGATCGGAATCAGCATCAGCAGATAGCCGACGGCAGGAAAAACAGTCGTCATTAAAAACAGCGCCCATTGCGTATTCCGGTTCTGGATCGTAGGTACGTCCGCGGTGTGTTCCACGCGTTTTGTAAAATCCAGGATCCTGAGCGTTATAAAAGAAGAAAGCGTACCTTCCAGCTTACCTGTAAATGACATAATAGAGAGCATTGTACCCTCAACGCGTCTGCCGGAGCGATATTCCACATAATCCACCGTTTCCGCTTCCATCTCTTTCTGCATCAGGTTCTTGAATTCCAGCGGGAACGTTGCAAAAAAAGTAAAGGCGATCACAAGAATGCCGGTCAGAAGGGATATCGGCGTCCCGTCCGCCTTATTCATAATGCCGCCGTATGTGGAAGCGGCAAAGGCGCCGTTGATGAGAACGCCGAGCACGCAGCACGCCTGATAAAACTTTTTGGAATCGGATCTCTCACCGAGCTTCTCAACGATCATCGGCACGAACAGCGCCGCCAGAACGGAACCGGGCGCTTTTGCGATTTCAAGCAAGCCGTTGTATTTTGCGTTGAAAAGAGAATCGTAAACAAAGTAAAAGGAGGCCTGTTCCGGTACCTTGATCAGAACAAACAGAATATTTCCAAGGAAAAGCATCAACAGCGGCCGGTTGGAAAACAGAAGCTTCAGGCATTCCTTTACGCCGGGGGCGTCATCGTGGTGTTCCAGACGTTCTGTGGTATTTCGGAATGTGAAACGCGTTAATATAATGATAAAAACAGCGCTGATCACCGCAGCTGTTAAATAGGCTTTATCGAGATGTGTATTGAAATAGGGGAACCATGCGGCGAATGCAACCAGCGCGGTGGGAATAGCGCCGAGTATCATGCGGCCGATGGATGCAATGCCGTAAAGCTTGGTGCGTTCCGTGCCGTTCGGCGTCATGGAGAAAGCGAGCGCGCCCATAGGCACGTCGAATGCCGTATACGTTACGTCCAGGCCTACAAAGGCAAAAACGGTAAGCGCAAGCTTGAGTGCGTAGGAGAGTTTATCGCTGCCGATAAAGAACATCAGCATAAACAGAGATACGAAATAAGGCGCAAACTTGATATACGGACGCATTTTGCCGTATTTGGTGCGCGTTTTATCCACCAGCACCCCCATGATCGGATCGTTGATCGCGTCGAATATACCGCAGAACAGACGGATATTGGAGGCGTGGCTCGTATTGATATGCAGAACGTCCGTAATAAAGAAATTTACGTATTTGGAGGCCGTCATGGACGTGCTCATGCCCTGCGCGCCGCGCCCCATGGCGTAAGAGAGGGCTTCCCGCCAGCTGATGTAAGTTTGCTCGCCAACGTCTTTCGCAACGATCTTCTTGTCTAAAAGGTTTTTGACTTTACCCATGCTGTTCCTCCTTTCCATTTTTTTTATTATAACATTCAGAACAATTGAAAACAATCCATCGATTGTAAAAACTTTAAGCGCATTTCTTGTAAAATATGCCCATAAAAAAGAAAAAGTCCTTTCGGCATACGCTAAAAGGACCTGAGAAATGATATTGAATAATTTAATTCTTATTACTTTTACTATATCAAAACGTTATTTGCTTTTGTAAACGATTCCACAGAAACATGAAGATCCGCGTCTACACTGATTACGGCAGTGTAGCTATAAAGCGGCTCGTTGTTTTCCCAGGGCCGGTCATAAATAAAAGTAACCGTTGTTTTGCCCTGTTTTTCAGCGGTAAAAGTATAAAACTGCTTTCCGGGCGCGCCTGCGGTATTGCCTTTATCGCCGCATTCAAAATGCTCTGTTGTAAAAACAACGCTGTCTCCGTTAAGCGTATACTGCCAGCCGTACCCTGTGGAGGGATTTGAGACAAAAGAGAATACGACGCTGTTTTCATGAACGGTAAAAGACGCAATTGTATCTGCCGCCGGTTCCTGATTCTTGTCGTTCCCTTTTGCAAAACCGAGAAAAGCGAGCATTGCGGTAAGCAAAGCAATCAGTTTTTGTATAAATGCAAACATGTTGATCCTCCGATATTATTGATGCAAAAAAATGATCACGTTTGGTTACTTTTCGTTCTTTAAGCTTGTAAGAGCTTCCATGAATGATTCGATATCCTTAAAGTCTCTGTATACAGATGCAAAACGCACGTATGCAATCTCGTCAATATAGCGAAGCTTTTCAAGCGCCATTTCACCGATTTGAACTGAGGTGACCTCGCGCTCGAAAGAGTTCTGGAGCTGGCTTTCGATTTCATCTATTGCCGTTTCAAGCGTCTGGAGCGATACCGGTCTTTTTTCACAAGCACGGAGCATGCCGCTGAGAAGCTTGTTTCGATCGAATACCTGCCGGGACCTATCTCTTTTTATAATGATCAGGGGCTGTGTTTCAACGGATTCGTACGTGGTAAAGCGCTTTGCGCATTTGACGCATTCTCTTCTTCTGCGGATCCGCTGCCCGTCATCCGCAGGACGGGAATCGATCACTTTGCTTTCGGGAAAATAACAAAACGGACAATTCATACGTTGGTCACCGGCTTTCATTGTTATTTTTAATATTTTAACATGGTTCATCGGAATTGGCAATATTTTTGAGGAAAATTTTACAGATTGCTTTCTCAAAACAAATGATTATAATGAAAGCGGGGAGGAAGAAAGAATGAAACCGATATTGCAAATTGCGCTGTTGATCGATCAAATGGAGAAGGTATCTAAAAGGATCCTTGCGGCCGGCTATGTGATTTTTTTAGCCGCAAACGTGGTTGCGGTGGTTGTTTTATTGTTTTATACATACAGCTGCGCGGATATTACCACGGGCTTATATTGGTATCATGAACTGTTTGTTCTTGCCGTGGACAGTTTGATAATTTGTATTATGCCGGTATTAATATTTGAAGTTTTACTGATTTGGTCCGGAAATAAGGAAAATGAAAAAAAATGAAATAATTTAAAAAAAGACTTGATTTTTATATAACGTTGTGCTAATATACTTAGGCAATGCAGGAAATATGCATAGGAAGAGGTAAAAATTATGGCATGGTATGAGATTTGTATCGGAGTCGTCCTGGTCGTTCTGTCTGTTTTAATCGTTATTATCGTATTGTTGCAGCAGAGCCGCGAAGCAGGGCTTTCCGGCGTCATTTCCGGTGGTGCCGATACCTTCTTCGGAAAAAACAAGGGCCGCACAATGGAAGCGAAGCTTGCCAAGATCACGAAAGTGCTTACTGTGGTTATGTTTGTTCTTACATTGGTCGCTACGTTCTTGTTTGCATTCCTGTCTGCAAAATGAGCCAGTAGCTCAGTCGGCAGAGCACCTGCCTTTTAAGCAGGGTGTCCGGGGTTCGAATCCCCGCTGGCTCACCAACAAAAAAAACGCCTTTTGTCTACCGACAAAAGGCGTTTTTTTGAACGATGTGTTCCGCTCTCGCGGAACGTGATGTTTGCTTCGCAAGTGATGTGCACTTCGTGCGTGATGTGCGCCTTCGGCGCGTGAGCGGAACGCATCACATCACTTTGCGGCATAGCCGCAATACATCACTGTTTGCGGAGCGAACTGCATCACTTGCGCCGACGGCGCATACATCATTTTACGATTCCAGTTTCATTGGGTATTATAAACAAGAAGGGGGCGGTATCATGTCTGAATCAAAACTGCGTGATCTCTCTATGGATTTCTCTGTGCAAATCATCAATCTTGTCAAAGACTTGAAAGCGAAACACGAATCCGTTATTTCCAATCAGATTGGACGTTCCGGCACCTCCATCGGCGCGAATATTTTCGAAGCAAACTACGCGCAAGGCAAAAAGGATTTTATATCAAAGCTTGAGATCGCGCTTAAGGAAGCGAGCGAAACCGGCTATTGGCTGGAACTTCTGCACCGTACAGGATATATTGTCGATTCAACTTACAAGTCGTTAAACGACCAATGTACTGTAATTCGTTCTTTCTATGGATTGGTACACTTTGGGGAGCTCTTATACATGACAGACCTCGTCTACGACGGGGTTTTTCTTTTTTTGGGAATACTATGCTGTCATAAAACACGTCCGGTGTTCATATTGTTAATTGACGATAAGAATGCAAAGGGGTTTGATTATGACAGACACAAATATTTATGAAGACATTGCAAGAAGAACCGGTGGAGATATTTATATCGGCGTCGTAGGCCCTGTGCGTACAGGCAAATCCACGTTTATTAAAAAGTTCTTTGAAACGTTGATCGTGCCGAACGTTCCCGCCGACTTCGCAAGAGAGCGAATGATAGACGAGCTTCCGCAGTCTTCTGCCGGTAGGACGATCATGACTACCGAGCCGAAATTCGTTCCTGAAAGCGCCGTGAATCTTTCGTTTGAAAACAACACGAGTTTTCGTGTTCGGCTTGTGGATTGCGTTGGATATATCGTACCTTCTTCACTGGGGTATATAGAAAACGACGCGCCCAGAATGGTAAAAACACCGTGGTTTGAAGAAGAGATCCCTTTTAATATGGCTGCCGAGATCGGAACGAAAAAGGTGATCAATGAGCATGCGACGATCGGGTTGGTGGTTACGACCGACGGAAGCATCAGCGAGATCCCGAGGGAAGAATATGAAGAGGCGGAGGAGCGTGTGATCAATGAGCTCCAAACGATAAACAAGCCGTTTGTGATCCTCTTGAATTGCGTTTACCCAAACAGCAATGCCGCACAGAAGCTTGCCGCTGAGTTGAGTGAAAAATATGCTTCTCCCGTGCTGCCTGTAAATTGCCTCAAGCTGGATGAGACCGAGATCACAAAAATTCTGAAGAACGTACTGATGGAGTTTCCCTTGAAAAAAATTGTGATCTCGCTTCCCGGATGGTATGCAGGCCTTAAAGAGAGTGATCCGAAAAAGGAACTGCTTTTGAAAGAAGTGAGAGCCGCAGGTTCGAAGATCGGAAAAGTGAGAGACGTTCCCGCGTTTGTTGAAGAAATGCATAAAATGGAAAGCGTTACATACTCTTCCACGGAAAATGTAAAGCTGGGTGAAGGAACGGCATATATAAATGCGGAAATAGACAAGTCCGTGTTTTATGGTATGATATCCGATATTACCGATATACAGATCGCAAACGACGCCGGTTTGGTTGAAGTTCTGCAGACGCTCTCATCGATAAACAAAAAGTATAAAAAGATAGAAGCCGCATTGATGCAGGTGAATTCAACAGGTTACGGTATTGTGATGCCTTCTGTTGACGAACTCTCGCTGGAGGAACCGGAGATCGTAAAACAGGGCAACCGATACGGCGTCAGATTGAAGGCGAGCGCGCCGTCGATCCACCTCTTGCGAGCCGATATAAAAACGGAAGTGGCTCCTATTGTGGGAAGTGAAAAGCAGAGCGAAGACCTCGTAAAATACCTGCTTGAAGGATTTCAGGAAGATCCTTCAAAGATCTGGGAGTCAAATATTTTCGGAAAATCCCTGCACGATCTGGTCAACGAAGGGTTGAAGGCAAAGCTGACGCATATGCCGAATGAAGCCCGTATGAAATTGCAGCAAACGCTGGAGCGGGTGATCAATGAGGGCTGCAACGGATTGATCTGTATCATCATATAAAGCAAAGCGATCTGTAAACGTGTGGCTTACAGATCGCTGTTTTTAAGATATTTCCGGTATTCCCTGACTGCGATCGCGTCGCAACGTTCATTTTCCGGGTGACCGGCGTGGCCTTTGATCCACGTAAATTGAACGTCATGCAGTTTCAGCAACGATGACAGTTCCATCCACAAATCCGGATTGAGTACGGGTTTTCCGTCGGATTTTTTCCAGCTTTTTCTTTCCCATGAACTCAGCCAGTGCTGATTGATCGCGTCGCAAACATATTTTGAATCGGAAATCACCATGACTTTGCACGGGTATCTCAGAGCTTTCAGCCCTTTGATCACAGCTGTGAGTTCCATGCGATTGTTTGTTGTTTCTTTTTCCGCGCCGAAAACCTCGCGTTCTTTTTGTTTGTAACGAAGTATGGCGCACCATCCGCCGGGGCCGGGATTTCCCGAGCATGCGCCGTCGGTATAAATATATACAGTATCCATCTGATCACCTTTGTGCATTGTAGCATATTGTTTTGCTAAAATCAATGCAAATATGACTAAACACGGTTCTGCAGGTAAATAATAACCGTGATAAATCAATATGGGGTGAAAAAATGATTGCGGTAATTATGTGCGGCGGCCTTGGCAGCAGATTGCAGCCGCTGACGGAAACGACGCCCAAGCCTTTGATCAGAATCATGAACGTTCCGGTGCTGAAGCATATTATTGAAAGTGTAATCAGGGCCGGAATTACCGATATCCGTCTTTCACTCGGTTATAAAGCGATGGATATTATGGAATATTGTGAAAAAACCGGCTTTCATGCCGAATTGCGCTATTATGAAGAAAACAAACCGCTGGGTACCGCAGGCGGCGTAAAGAACTGCGTTGCCGAAACCGACGAAGACGTGCTTGTTCTCAGCGGGGATAATATCTTCAATATAGATCTGAACGCAGTGATCGATTCCCACGTGAACACAAATGCAGATGTAACGTTGGTGGGGAAGGAAGTATCCGATCCCAGAGAATACGGGGTGATCAAGTGCGATCGAGAGGGGAATGTGATCGGGTTTCAGGAAAAACCAACTTGGGAGAATGCGGAATCCAGTTTGATCAACACCGGGATATATGTTTTGAAGGGTAGAGTGCTGGAACTGATTCCTTCCGGAACGGCTTATGATTTTGCGGGACAGTTGTTCCCTGATATACTAAAACAAAAACTGCGTTTTTTCTGTTTTCGCACCGATCAGATGTGGGGAGATATCGGGGAATTTGAGGCATACAGATCGCTTTCGGCCGAAATGCTGGAACAGTATATCGACCGGTTTGCGTTCAAGGGTACGTTCTATTCTGAAGACCGGGAAGATGACCGGGGAAATAAGATCATTGCGCCGTGCCTGATCGGCGAGGGATGTACCTTTGAAGAGAATTGTACAATAGGGCCGCATACGGTACTCGGAAGTTCCGTTCGTCTCGATCGCGGGTGTACGGTGCATGCTTGTTTGGTTGGGAACCATGTGGAAGTTGGCAACGGCACGGATCTTTTAGACGCGATCCTTGACGACAATGTTCAGGTGGGCGAGAATTGCGTGATCGAGAAAAATGCGGTGATCGGCTACGGGGCTAAGATAGGCAGATTTTCCAGAGTCTTGCCCGGATGCAGGATCTGGCCGGGGAGGACGATCACACCGGAAGCCATTATTTCCAAAGACATGTTTTATGAAACGCCTGAAAGGATCGAACCCGATATATACGGTATTTCGGGAAGGGCTTATGTGGAATTGTCTTTGTCTGACGCAATAAAGCTGGGACATGCTGTCGCTTCTGTAAAAACGATACGCAGAATCGGCGTCGGATGCGACGGGACGGATATTTCGGAGCTTTATAAAAACGTGTGTATTTGCGGTGTGCGCGCCTGCGGCGCGATTGCATACGACTACGAAGCTGTGTATAAGGCACAGGCATATTTTTACAGCGCATACAGTAATCTTGATCTGTTTTTGTATGTTTCAGCATCGGATCAGACCGTAAATATTGCTGTTTTTGGTAAGGATGGGTTCCCGGTTGATCCTTCAGTCGCAAGATTTATAAATAACAATTACCGATTCTCGGCCTTTCGCTTCTCTTTTGATCAACCGCCCTATGAATTGTTCCGTATGCATCTTATGCGGGCTTCATACCTTTCCGCATTGAAAAAAATAATGCCTGTGTTTCCGAACGGAAAGCGGATGCGCTTTGAGTGTGAGAATAACATTATCAAATCGATTTTGGACGGACTGTTTTTGAAAGCCGAAAATGCAGATATGCCCGGCGATATGCAGTTTTTGATCAATGAAGACGGAACCGACCTGTATTGCATAGAAAATGACCACGTTTATTCCGCCGACCGCATACGCGCTGTACTATGCGAACTCGCGTTCGCTCGCGGAACGGACGTGCTGCTCCCTGAGGACGCGCCGGATTTCATCATGGAGAAGGCGCAGGTATACAACAGCTGCGCAATACGAATGGGGCCCGTTTCAAAGCTTCCGGCGTATTTTACCTCTGAACAGCTGCTCGGGAATCTCTGGAATTTTGACGCTGTATTTTTATGTGTAAAAATAATCTCGGTGTTAACGGAAGCGAATACCGATCTGGAGCATCTGATGTCGCTGCAGAATGACTTTGTGGTCCGAAGAAAGGTTGTTGAGCTTGATCGCGCACCGTCTGAGATTCGACGCATGTTTCTTAACGCGGGGGGAAGAAAAAAAAGCAGCGCCGAGCCGTACTATTCTTTTGGTGATCATCGTGGCGCGGATGTGAAAATTCGTCAGCTTGGGAATTCAAATCGAGTACGGCTTGTGATTCAGGCTGCCGATACGGAAACGGCAAAAGAAATCGGCGGCGACCTGCTTTCAAAATTACAAAGTATCAATATTGACAATGACGATAAAAAGTAGTATTATAAGACGTATTATTTTATTTTGAAATAATCTTTTTATATAAATCAAAAAGGAGTTATTATGCCAAATAAAACTGCAAAAACGCAGAATGAAACCACAGAGACAAAAACAGAAAAAAAATCGAATAGACGTTCGTCGTCCACAGCCGGTAAAAGGTCGACGGTAAAAAAATCTTCAGACAAGAACGGAACCGCTGCAAAAACAAAGAAAAAAGCAATAGAGTCAGAAGCGGCTTCAAGAACCGAACAAGCTGAAGCAAAAACAAAAACCGAGAAAAAAAATACAGCAAAAAAGAGAACGCCTGCCGGGGAAAAGAAAAAGGCTGCGCATGCTGCAATGCCCGTACGGATCACATTTCTGGGGGGCATCAACGAAATCGGAAAGAATCTTACCGTATTTGAATACAACGGCGATATGGTCATACTGGATTGCGGTATGACGTTCCCGGATGCGGATATGCCCGGAATCGACTACGTACTGCCGGATTTCAACTTTATAGAGAGAAACGCATCCAAAATCAAAGCGGTGTTTATCACCCACGGACATGAAGACCATATCGGCGGTCTTCCTTACTTACTTAAAGTAGTAAATATTCCGATTTATGCCACAAGGCTGACTATGGGGCTGATCGAGGGCAAGCTGCGGGAGCACAGAATGTTTCGCAGCGCAAAGCTGAACGTGATCAACCCCGGCGACGTGATCAAAGCCGGCGTATTCACGTTTGAGGCAATTCACGTGAATCATTCCATTCCCGACGCGCTTTCCTTTGCGATTCGCTGCGAAGCTGGGGTGATCGTTCATACCGGCGACTTCAAGATCGATAACACCCCGATCGACGGCGGTGTGATTGATTTGCCGAAATTCGCCCAGCTCGGAAACGAGGGTGTGCTTTGCCTTCTGCAGGATTCAACCAACGCCGAAAAAGCCGGATATACCCCCAGTGAGAAAAAAGTAGGCGAGACGCTTGCGCAGCTGTTTGTGAGGGCCGATAAAAAGCGTATTATCGTTGCCTCTTTTTCTTCAAACATCCATCGTATACAGCAGATCATCGACGCATCCGTGCGCATGGGCAGAAAAATCTTTTTGTCCGGCAGAAGCCTTGAGAACGTAACCTCGATCAGCCGGGATCTCGGTTATCTGAACGTGCCGGACGGATTGATCCTTTCGATTGACCATCTGCGGAATTACCCTGACGAAGAGATCGTGATCATTACCACCGGCAGCCAGGGGGAACCGATGTCCGCGCTTACAAGAATGGCTACGGGCGAACACAAAAAAGTGAAAATCGGTGATAACGATTTCGTGATCATTTCCGCTACGCCGATTCCCGGCAACGAAAAAACGGTTGCCAATACGATCAACGAGCTTATGAAGCTCGGCGCAGAGGTGATCTACGAAAAAAGCCTTGGGATCCACGTTTCCGGTCATGCCGCGCAGGAAGAACTGAAGCTGATCATGAATCTTGTTCGTCCGAAATATTTTATTCCGGTCCACGGTGAACAGAAGCACATGCGAAAGCACGCTGAGCTTGCGTTGAGCGTGGGGATCCCGGAAAAGAATATACTGGTTCCCGAACTCGGAGACGTTGTGGCTTTATCTGATGCGGGCATCAAAACGGAAACGCATGTTGCGGCCGGCAGGATCTTTGTGGATTCCTCAGGCGTAGGAGATGTGGGAAGCTCGGTCCTGCGAGACAGAAAAAAGCTTTCAACCGACGGGATCGTGCTTGTTACCGCGGTTTACGATCTGTATACGGGCGGTTTGATGTCCTCCGTGGATATTCAGACAAAGGGATTTGTTTTCGGTGATAATGCGAACGAGCTGAACGCATATATCACAAATGCCTGTGAGGATGCTTTTGACCGATACAGGCGCGGTGTGAATATGGACAGCAACGTGCTCAAGCAAAGGCTGAAAGACGCAGTTGCAAAAGCCGTATTTGATAAAACAAAAAGGTCCCCGATCATCATTGTAAGCGTATTCGCAGTATAATTTTCAGTATCAGGAGGCGGTTGCTTGAAAATATTAAATATTATTAAGCGCAATCCGTTTACTTTTATTATAATTACGATCGCGCTGATCGTCAGCCTTTTGACTGTTATGTATTCTGTACCGGTCGGATTAACAGAGGTCGGCTGTGTTTGTTTTGTTGTATTCGTTTCTTTTCATTGGTACCTTAAAGATCAAAAAAGAAAAGTTGAACAGGTAAGAAGCCTCACCGACATGCTGCGTCTTTCGGATGCGGATAAGGACGTTGTAGGCGCTTTCCCGCTGCCTGCGGCTTTGATCGAATCAGATGGCGAGCTCGTATGGTTCAATGCTCTTTTTGAAAGCGTTCTTCAGGACTTTTCAGGAATGGAGAACAACAACCTGCGAACTGTGATCCCTTTACACACGTATCTTGCCGATGGAAATGACGCTGTGAGTTTTGAAGTAAACGGGGATAAAGGCAAGTATACTGTTTACCCGGCCGCCCTGAAGGATGGCGCTTACGCACTGTATTTTGTGGACGATACCCTTTTGAAGGATGTTCGCACAAAATACTTGCTGACCCGCCCCGTAGTGCTGCTGATCAACGTGGATTCGCTGGAACAGGCAGAAGATTTGATGCCGCATGAAGACTATTATGCTATGAATTCCGATATCGACAGGATCATCAGCAAATGGTTTGTTGAGAACAAGTGCATCTTTAGAAAGTTTACCGACGGCAGGTTTTTTGCCGTAACGGAATCAAAGAACCTTGACGACATGATCGCCAATCGGTTCAGCGTGATCGATAAGGTGAGAAACGGCCATTTCGGGCCTTCTGAAACAGAGATCACGCTCAGCATAGGCGTCGGCCATGCGGATGAAGTGGACTTATGCGAGGACGACGCGAGAGAAGCCCTGGATATGGCGCGTGGACGCGGCGGCGATCAGGTTGCGATCAAAACCGGTGATAATTACGAGTTTTTCGGCGGAATCAGCGGCGGAAAAGAAAAACGGGGAAAGATCAAATCCCGTGCCTTTGCGGGCGCTTTGGCAGAGTATATTCAAAACAGCTCGAACGTTTTGGTGATGGGCCACAGCTTCAGTGATTTTGATTGTATCGGCGCAGCCGGCGGCCTTGTGGCTATTGCGAGATCCGTTGGAAAAAACGCTCACGTTATCGTAAAAAAAGAGAAAACGATGGCGCTGCCTCTGATCCATATGCTGGAAAGCGGTTCGGGTGCGATCAGTTTTATTACGCCCGAAAAGGCGCTATCCGAAATCAACGACAACACGCTTTTGATCATAGTTGATACAATGCGCGTGAAAATCGTTGAGGAACCGCGCTTTTTGAATCTGGGGCTGAAAACGGTTGTGATCGACCATCACAGAATGGCGGTGGATCATATAGAAGGAAGTACATATGAGCTTCTGGAGCCTCACGCCTCGTCCGCTTGCGAAATGGTAACCGAGCTTGTGCAGTATTCTCCGTCGAAACCGAAGCTGACGCAGAACCAGGCGCAGGGGCTGCTTGCCGGCATTATGCTGGATACGAAGGATTTTACCTTGCGCGTCGGCAGCCGCACGTTTGACGCCGCTTCTTATCTGCGTTCCTGTAAGGCGGATACCGTCGCCGTCAGAAAACTGTTTGCGGGCAGTGTTGATGAGAATATAAAGATCAATGAAATCGTAAACAACGCGCATTTTTATGATCGTTATGCGATATCGATATCAGAGGTAAAAGGTGAAGCCGCAAGGCTGATCTGCTCAAAAGCGGCAGATGAGCTTCTTACGATCTCCAACGTTGACGCATCCTTTGTGATATCGCCTTTTGGGGATAACATGCTCAATATTTCCGCGCGAAGTCTTGAGCGGATCAACGTTCAGCTTATTATGGAGAAGCTTGGCGGCGGTGGGCACCACAGTATGGCTGCGGCTCAGCTCAGCGGCGTAACGCCTGAAGAAGCGTTCGCGCTGCTGAAGGAAAAAATAGACGAATATTTATCAAATACAACAGATGCAGGAGGATGAAAGATGAAAGTCATTCTGAACATGGATGTAAAGGATCTGGGTAAAAAGGGCGAGCTTGTAAACGTTTCCGACGGATACGCCAAAAACTATCTGATCCCCAGAAAAATTGCCAAGCAGGCAGACGCCGGCGCAATGAACGAACTCAAAAACCGCGAGGCTGCTACTGCTTACCGCATCGCGCAGGAGAAAGCCGCCGCGGAAAAAAACGCCGCTGCGCTTGAAGGCAAAACGATTACCGTTAAGGCCAATGCCGGCGCCAACGGGAAGCTTTTCGGCTCGGTAACCTCGAAAGAGATTGCAGAAAAAATCAAAGAAGAATTCGGTATTGAAGTGGAAAAAAAGAAAATCGTTTCCGAAGATATCCGCCAATACGGTACGTATCCCTTTACCGTAAAGCTTTATACCGGTATTCAGGCACAGATGTACGTTTTCGTAGGCGAATAATTATATTGGAGTTACATAATGGCATCGGAATTAACAGGCGATTCTCAAAGCAAGATCTATTCATTTGAAGCTGAGCAGGCTGTACTCGGCTGTATTTTGTTTGATCCGAAATGCTTTTCGATCGCCGCTTCCATCCTGAAATCAGAATATTTTTATTATCCGCAGCATCAGTCCATTTTTTCCATTATGACGGTACTGGACAGTACTTCCGGAACGATCGACATGCTGATGCTGCTGGATCGCTTGAGAAAAGAAAAAGTATTCAGCGGAGAAGACGGCGGAAAGCAGTATCTTATGCAGCTTACCGACGCGGTTCCGTCTGTTTCCAATCTGGAATCGTACTGCCGTATCGTAAAAGACAAGTTTTACGTGCGCACGCTGGTACAGGCTGCCAATAAGATCATAGACGATGCGCAAAACTCAAATAAAGACGCCGATCAGCAGTTGGATGCGGCGGAGCAGCGTATTTACGATATCCGGCAGGGGCGAACGGACGATGGCCCTACGAGCATCGGTACGATGATCAAGGCCGTTTACGATACGCTTGCAAAGCTGAATTCCGACGACCGTGATCAGTACAAAGGACTTCCTACCGGTTTTAAGGATTTTGATACCATGTGTACGGGGCTGAACCGTTCAGATCTTGTGATCGTAGGCGCCCGTCCCGCGATGGGCAAAACGAGTTTTGCGCTGAATATGGCCCGAAACGTGGCTGCAAAATCCAGAAAGAAGGTATTGTTTTTCTCTTTGGAAATGTCAAAAGAGCAGCTTGCGCAGCGTGTTCTTGCCTCGGAAGCGCGTATCCCGAGCCAAAAAATGCGAACCGGAGAGCTGACCCCCGCCGAATGGGATTCGCTTCTTTCCGCGGCATTGTTTCTCGGCGACGTCCCGCTGTATTTTGACGATACCTCCAATACCACTGTTCCTGAAATGAAATCAAAAATACGCAGACTGAAAGACGTCGCCGCCGTTTTTGTGGATTACTTGCAGCTCATGAAATCCGCGGATGCAAAAGAGAGCCGTGTGCAGGAGGTTTCCGATATCACAAGAAATCTGAAGCTTATGGCAAAGGATCTGAATATTCCCGTTGTTGTTTGCGCGCAGCTTTCGAGAAGTACGGAATCCAGAGGCAATAAATCCCATAAACCTCAGCTTGCGGATTTGCGAGAATCCGGCTCTATTGAGCAGGATGCCGATATCGTAGTCATGCTTTACCGCGAAGACTATTATAAGAAAAACGAACAGAACGACGAAGATGGCGGAGAGCAGGAGCAGAAGGTGAATGTGAACCTTGCGGAGCTTCTCGTTGAAAAAAACCGCCACGGTCCTACGGGTAAAATCAAACTTGCATGGAACCCGATGTATACGATGTATACCGGTGTTGATGATCACAATGACAGCGCTCAGTGAATTATTCCTGAATACGATCTCTCAATATAGTATGGTTCAAAAAGGCGACCGTGTTTGCGTTGCTTTTTCCGGCGGCGCTGATTCAACCTGCCTGCTTGAACTTTTTTATGAATGCAGAAAGCAGCTTGGAGTAGAGCTGAGCGCCGCACATGTAAATCATTGCCTGCGCGGAGAGGAATCCGATGCGGACGAAGCGTTCGTTCGGGATTATTGTGAGGCGCGAAATATTCCTCTTTACGTTTACCGCGCCGACGTTGCCGGTATTGCACAGGCGCACGGTGAAAGTATTGAACTGACCGCCAGAAAAATAAGGTATGATTATTTTTCTTCAATAGACGCGGAGAAAATAGCCACCGCGCATACCGGCAGCGATGTGATCGAAACGTTTCTGCTCAATTTGAGCCGCGGCACTTCTCTTCACGGATTAAGCGCAATTCCGCCGGTAAGGGGCAATATTATCAGACCATTGATCGGGTTTACGCGTATGCAGACTGTGGCCTATTGCAGTGAAAAGGGGATTGCTTTCCGGACGGATAAATCCAACGATTCGGATGCATATACAAGAAATCGGGTCAGGCATAACGTGATCCCTCCGCTGCAGGAGATATTTCCCTCGTTTGAGGCAACGGCGCTGCGCTGTATTAAAAACCTGAGATCCGAAGATGATTTTATGGATCGGGAAGCAGAGAAACAGCTCTCCGGTTTGATGAAAGACGGTAAGCTGATCGTTGCACCTCTTTTGAAGCTGCATCCCGCGTTGCTTGCAAGAGTTCTTTGCCGGTATTTGTCTTCTGTTCCCGGCGCATCGTTTGAGGCGGTTCATGTTGATCTGATTTCTCAAAACCTTGATCGCGCCGGCTTCGCGTTAACGCTCCCGGGCAATATCAGAATCAAAACCGACGGAACGTATCTTTTTCAGGATAATGCCGTTCCGGCGTGTGATATTCCTGCGAATGTGAGATTGGCAAAACATTCGCTTCGACCGGTTCCATTTTACCGTAATATTTTGAAGTTCGAGATATTCGATGCCGCAGCCGTAATTGAATATTGCTGTGAATACATCGATTATGAAAAAATAGATGATTTTATAGAGATCAGAACCCCCTTAACCGGTGATCGCGTGCGGCTTTCCAAAAGAAACTGCACCAAAACACTGAAAAAACTGTATACGGAAATGAAAATTCCGGCGGCTGAAAGAAAAGAACTGCCTGTGATCGCAGACAGCCGCGGTGTGATCTGGGCTTATGGCGCAGGCGTGGACAGCAGCCGACTTGCGGGCGAAAATACAAAAAAAATTATGATTATCAGAATGGAGAACTGCAAATCATGTTGAATGATATTAAAGAAGTCCTTTTTTCAGAAGAATTACTGGATAGCGTTGTAAAAAAACTCGGCGCGCAGATTTCATCTGATTATAAAGGCAGAAATCTGCTTATGGTAAGCATTCTGAAAGGATCCATCGTTTTTATGACGGATTTGATGCGATCCATCGATATTCCCTGCGAGATCGATTTCATGGCTGTTTCTTCCTACGGAAGCGGTATAAAATCGAGCGGGACCGTGCGAATCATGAAGGATTTGGATCGGGATATCAGAGGATACGACGTTCTGATCGTTGAAGATATTCTCGACAGCGGTATGACGCTCAATTATCTTATGGATCTTCTTTACGCCAGAAATCCGAACAGCATCCGGATCTGTACGCTCTTTGACAAGCCCGAACGCAGAAAAGTGGATATTTTTCCGGATTATAAAGGGCTTGAGGTGCCGGATGAGTTTATCGTCGGTTACGGGCTCGACTACGATGAAAAATACAGAAATCTCCCGTTTGTGGGAATACTGAAACCGCAGGTTTATATGAAAAACAAGGAGTGAAAGCATTGAACAACGATAAAACGCGTAAAATCGGTCAGTTCTTACCCCTGATTCTTGTGCCGCTGGTAATGATTATGGTGATTTCCTTTTTTGTGAGATCTTCCGCTTCGGAAAAGGAAAAAACTTATTATGAGATCGTTCAGCTTTTCAGAGAAGATAAAATTGAGTCGTACGAGCTGAATCTCGGCAGCGGCCTTCTGAATTATAAGCTGCGCGACGATAAAGCCGTTCATAAGTATACCGTTCCAAGCGTAACGCTTTTTTATGAGGACGTCCACGCCTATGTAATGCGGTATAATGAAGAACACCCGGATAAACCCGTGGAGTTCAACTACAAATCCGGGGCGTCTAATTCATGGCTTGTAAGCCTGATCCCGACCATTCTTATGATCGTTGTGCTCGGCGTGCTGATGTTCGTAATGACCAGAAGCATGAACCAGAGCATTATGAGTGAATCCAACCGAACCATGAGCTTCGGTAAGGCGAGGGTACGAAAAAACGACGGCGGAAAAAAGGTCACGTTTGCGGACGTCGCCGGTGCGGATGAGGAAAAAGAAGAGCTTGCCGAAATCGTTGAGTTCCTGAAGGATCCCGGAAAATACAACGCGCTCGGCGCAAGGATTCCCAAGGGCGTTCTGCTTGTAGGCCCTCCCGGTACGGGTAAAACTTTGCTTGCAAAGGCCGTTGCGGGGGAGGCAAACGCTCCGTTTTTATCTATTTCCGGTTCGGATTTTCTTGAGATGTATGTGGGCGTCGGCGCTTCCCGTGTGCGCGATCTGTTTGCGCAGGCGAAGAAATGCGCGCCTTCCATCATCTTCATCGACGAGATCGACGCTGTCGGCCGCCACAGAGGCGCCGGTATGGGCGGCGGACACGATGAAAGAGAGCAAACGCTGAACCAGATGCTGGTTGAGATGGACGGTTTCGTTGAAAACGAAGGCGTGATCGTGATCGCCGCTACCAACCGACCGGATATCCTTGATCCCGCGCTGCTTCGTCCCGGCCGCTTTGACCGTCAGGTGACCGTCGGTTATCCTGATATCAAAGGCCGTGTGGAGATCCTTAAGGTGCATGCAAGGAATAAATCTCTGGCGCCTGACGTTGATTTTCAGGAGATCGCAAGATCCACAGTCGGTTTTACGGGCGCTGATCTTGCGAACCTGCTGAATGAGGCAGCCCTGCTTGCCGCAAGAAAGGGCTTGAAGGCGATCACAAAAGCCGAGATCGAGGAAGCCGCGATCCGGGTTATTGTAGGAACTGAAAAGAAGTCGCATAAGATATCAGAGAAAGATAAAAAGATCACAGCTTTTCATGAGGCCGGGCATGCGGTTGCAACCTACTACCTTGAGGGGCAGGATCCCGTGCATCAGGTTTCCATCGTTCCCAGAGGCATGGCCGGCGGTTATACCATGTCGCTGCCGGTGGAAGATAAGCTTTACAGATCCAAGAAGAGCATGGAGGATGATCTGGTCACCTTGCTCGGCGGCCGCGTCGCAGAAAAAATCGTATTCGACGATATTACAACGGGAGCCTCCAACGATATCGAGCGCGCGTCGGAAATCGCCAGAAAGATGGTAACCAAATACGGCATGAGCGATACCCTCGGCCCCATCGCGTTCGGTTCCGGTCATGATGAGGTATTTCTCGGTAAAGACTACGGTACCGTACGGAACTATTCCGAAGAAATCGCAAAAGATATCGATGCGGAAGTGAAAAAGATCATGCTCAAAGCTTACGGCAGGTGCGAATCGATCCTTCGAGAGCACAGAGATCGTCTTGACCTTCTTGCGAGCTATTTGATTGAAAACGAAAAGATCGACGGTGAAGGCTTCAAGCGCTTAATGGAAGGTTCTTCCGTTGATCCGGGAGAGGTAACAGAGAATGCGTAAAATAATTTCTACGGCAATTTCTTTTGTTTTGGTTGCCGTAATTTCCATGTGCCTATTCAGTTCTTGTAATAAAAAGGAGTCGAAAACTGTGAATTTTGAAGAGCTTTATAATGCCGAAATAGAGAAATTCAAGAATAATGAGCATCCTATGGCCGTAATTGTAACAAAGGACGGCGGTGTGATCGCTTTTGAGCTGTACCCGGAAATTGCCGAAAATACCGTGAATAATTTTATCTCTTTGGCAAATAAAGGTTTTTATGACGGCATTATTTTCCACCGCGTGATCGAAAACTTCATGATCCAGACCGGCGACCCTCTCGGGAACGGTACCGGCGGCCCCGGATATCAGATCGTGGGTGAGTTTTCCAATAACGGCTACAATAATAATACGTTATCTCATACGGAGGGCGTTGTTTCCATGGCGCGGCAGGGGAACCGTTTTAATCCCGCTGCCGCGTATAATACTGCGGGTTCGCAGTTCTTTATCTGTACTGCCGCGCCGGCTTATCTCGATGGCGACTACGCGGCGTTCGGAAAAGTAATCGACGGAATGGACGTAGTAAACCGTATCGGCAATACGCAAACCGACGCATACGACCGTCCCATAACAGATCAGGTGATGGCCTACGTTCGTGTAGATACACACGGTGTGGATTACCCTGAACCCGAAACCATACCGGAATCATTTGAAAAACATTCAAAAAAATTGTTTTAGTCTATTGATTTTTTGTGTAAACTGTGGTATAAATTAACTGAAATCATTATTATTGGAGGTTATTATTATGGGATGGATTATTAAGATGCTTCTTAAAATCATGAAGCCTTTTGCAAAGATCATGATTTGGCAGGCAATTTTTGATTATCTCGGAACCGCTCTTGAAGAAGAAACCACTTCTGAAGATCCTACCGAAGCAGCCGTAGAAGAACCCACAGAATAATTGTTTAAAAAATATCCGCCTTAAGGGCGGATATTTTTTTTCATACCTTAAAATCGTTGTTAATATATTAACGACAGTTGAATTTTATGATTGCGTATAGTATAATTGATTGGCAAAAATCTATTTTTTGTACCGCTGGGAGATGTTGAATCAAAATGATTTATGATGTTGCTATTATCGGCGCCGGTGTGATCGGCGCTTTGACGGCGAGAGAATTATCAAGGTATAAACTTCGTACGGTTCTTCTTGAGGCTGAGAACGACGTCGCTATGGGAGCTTCAAAAGCAAACAGCGGCATTGTGCATGCAGGTTTTGACGCTGTTCCCGGAACGTTGAAGGCAAACTTCAACGTAAAAGGCGCCGCGATCATGAAAGAATTCTGCGAGGAACTGGACGTACCTTATAAAAATAACGGTTCGTTGGTCGTTGCTTTTTGCGAAGATGAAATTAAAACCCTGAAAGAGCTTTATGAAAGAGGCATCAAAAACGGGGTTCCGGATATGGAGCTTCTGGATCGGGAGCAGCTTCTTGCGATCGAGCCGAATATCGCGGAAGAGGCGTGCGGCGCGCTGCTGGCAAAAAGCGCAGGTATCGTATGCCCGTACGAGCTTACGATCGCAGCCGCAGAAAATGCCGTTGCAAACGGCGTAGAGCTTATCAGAAACTGCGCGGTGACCGGTATTGATTGCTCGGATGGGGTATTCCATCTTTCCACAACCCAGGGGGAGATCGTTTCTTCCTATGTGATCAATGCTGCAGGCACGCATTCGGATGAGATCGCCCGCATGATCGGGGACGACAGCGTACATATCAAAGTGCGCAGCGGCGAGTATTTCGTGTTGGATAAAGCGGTAGGTAATCTTGTGTCGCATACCGTTTTTCAGTGCCCTACCGAGCTTGGTAAGGGTGTTTTGGTCACGCCGACCGTAGACGGCAACCTGTTGATCGGTCCGACCGCTGCCGAAACTGAGGATCGCGATAACACCGCAACAACCCTGGATGGTTTGAAAGCAGTGAAAACGCTTGCAACAAAAAGCTGTAAGCTTGTTTCCACAAGAAACGCAATCACATCCTTCTGCGGTCTGCGCGCGCACGATACCTCTCAAGATTTTGTGCTTGGCCCGAGTAAAATCAACGAGAAATTCATCAATGCCGCCGGCATTGAATCCCCCGGGCTTTCCTCTGCCCCTGCCATAGCGAAATATCTCTCTTATCTCGTAACAAACGCTTTTGACGATCTTGAAGCAAATGAAAGCTTCAACGGTAAACGGGAAGGTATTTTCCATTTCCGTAACGCAACGGATGAGGAAAGGGCCGCAGCAATTGCGCGTAACCCCGCCTATGGCCGTATTATATGCCGTTGTGAAACCATCACAGAGGGGGAGATCGTTGATGCGATCAGAGCTCCGGGTGGCGCAAGGGACGTGGACGGCGTAAAACGCCGTACGCGCGCCGGAATGGGCAGATGCCAGGGCGGTTTCTGCGGTTCAAAGGTGGTTGAGATCCTCGCCAGAGAGCTCGGCGTGGAGATGAATGAGATCACGAAATTCGGTAAGGGTTCCAGAATCCTGTTTGACAAAACGAAATAAGCGGAGGAACAGAACGTGTTGAATTATGATCTTGTCGTTGTAGGCGGCGGCCCGGCCGGTATGGCAGCCGCGCTGAAAGCAAAAGAGTGCGGCGTGGAAAAGATAATCATTCTTGAGCGCGCGCAAACGCTTGGCGGTATTCTGGAGCAGTGTATTCATACCGGTTTCGGTCTGCACTATTTCGGCGAAGAGCTTTCCGGCCCCGAATATGCAGACAGGTTTATCGTAGAAGTTGAAAAAACGGATATCGATGTAAAATGCGATACCATGGTATTGGATATCAGCGAATGCAATCTGGTGACCGCTGTTAATAAAATAGACGGTTTTCTGAAAATTCAGGCCAAGGCTGTTGTGCTTGCCATGGGCTGCCGCGAGCGCCCGCGCGGCGCATTGGAAATGGCCGGTACGCGTGCATCGGGTATTATGACTGCCGGTACCGCGCAGAAATACGTGAATCTCGACGGATATATGCCCGGCAAAAAGGTTGTGATTTTGGGGTCCGGCGATATCGGTCTGATCATGGCGCGGCGTATGACGCTGGAAGGCGCAGAGGTGAAGGTGGTATGCGAGATCATGCCCTATTCCGGCGGCCTTACAAGAAATATCGTTCAGTGTTTGGATGACTTCGGCATCCCGCTTCGTCTTTCCACGACCGTGATCGAGACGCACGGTACCCAGCGGCTGGAGGGCGTTACCATTGCAAAGGTGGATGATCGGCTGCAGCCGATCCCGGGAACGGAAGAATATATAGAATGCGATACGCTGATGCTTTCCGTCGGTTTGATTCCCGAGAACGAGCTGACAAAAAACGTAGGGATAGCGATAGACCGTGTTACGAACGGCGCCGTTGTGGATGAAATGCGGCAAACAGACCATCAGGGCATATTCGCCTGCGGCAACGTTTTGCACGTGCATGATCTTGTGGACTACGTAACGCTGGAGTCTCAGCTGGCCGGGCAGGGCGCCGCCGAATATATTTTAGGTACTGCGCCGAAGGAAACGGTATATGTGAACACAGTTACGGGGAACGGCGTGCGGTATCTTGTTCCGCAGCGCGTAAACGTGAAAAATCCCAACGACGTGAAGCTGTATTTCAGGGTAGGCAGAATTTTCAAAAATGCAAGAGTCGTATTGGAATGCGACGGAAAAACGATTTCTTCTAAGAAGAAAGTAAAGCTTGCTCCCGGTGAGATGGAAAACGTTGTGATCCCTGCGGACGTACTTGCCGCGATGGATGAGAACAGCTCGATTACTGTTCGTGTGGAGGAATAAATATGAAAAGAGATCTTACGTGCGTTGCCTGCCCCTTGGGCTGCGCGATCACTGTGGAATATGATGAAACGGGGGTACTTTCTGTTACGGGAAACACCTGCAAGCGCGGCGATGCTTATGCCCGGTCGGAAATTGTGAATCCCACACGTTCACTCGCAACCAGCGTAAAAGTGAACGGCGGGATCTATCCCGTGGTTCCGGTCAAATCCAACAAACCGATCCCGAAAAGCATGATCTTTGACTGCATGAAGGCGATCAATTCCGTTACCGTTGAAGCGCCTGTGAAACTCGGTCAGGTGATCATTCCGAACATTCTCGGCACCGGCGCGGATATCGTTGCCACAAATCACGACTGATATGGATGATTCTTATCGTTTTGCAAACAGCGCCAGACCTTCTGCGCGGCAGATCGAATGGCAGAAAACAGAATTCTATGCGCTTGTAAGCTACGGGCTTCCCGTGTTTACTTCTGCAAAGTTCGGCGGTGGTTACACATCGCCTTCTGTTTTTTGGCCTGAAAATATGGATACGGACAGCTGGTGCGAGCTGGCGGTAAACGCAGGCATGCGAGGTCTTGTATTTACCTGCAAGCATTACGACGGCTTTTGCTTATGGCCGACTGCCCATACGGATTACTCCGTGAAAAATTCCAATTGGATGGACGGCGAGGGCGACCTGGTTCGTATGGTTGCCGATTCCTGCCGAAAGTTCGGCTTGAAATTCGGTATATACGTTTCCCCTTGGGATATGCACGAGAAAACTTACGGAACAGGCGTTGCGTACGATGATTATTTCTGTAATTTGCTGACGGAGCTGCTTACAAACTACGGCGACGTTTTCTGCGTGTGGCTCGACGGCATCTGCGGCAGCAATGAAACACGCGTGCAGAAGTATGACTGGGGGCGGTATTATCAAACGATCCGTACCCTTGCCCCGAATGCCGTGATTTCCTTTATGGGCCCTGACGTGCGTTGGAGCGGAAATGAAAACGGTGTTACCCGCAGCGAAGAATGGAGTTCGGTTCCCGCTTATTACGGCGTATATGAAGACGGTACATCCGAGCCCGCGCCGAAAAAAGCAGGGGATATGATGGCGCTTGATATCGGCAGCCGGAAGGCGATCAAGGGGCAGGAAAAGTTTATTTGGTATCCCTGTGAAGTCAGTTTGCCGATCCGGAAGCACTGGTTCTTTGATGAGGACGACAAATATTCGGTAAAAACAAAAGATAAGCTGCTTGGGCTGTATTTTAATTCCGTAGGTAATAATTCCTGCCTGATGCTCGGTCTGTCTCCGAATAAGCGCGGGGTGATCGACGACGTGGATACACAGATCCTTACGGCATTCGGCAAAGATATCAAGCTTATGTTCTCCGGCAATATTGTTGATGACCGCGTCGAAATCTCGGCATCGTCTGAAAAGGATCCCGCAATAGCGAAAAATATAAAAACAACGGCAATGAACGCATTCTGGCGGCCGGAGGAAAAAGACAGAACGCCTGTGCTGCATGTTCGGTTCAAAGAAGACGAGCCGTTTGATAAGATCGTTCTTTCCGAGAATATTGCGAACGGTCAGCATATTGAAGCGTTTGAAATCCTGTACCTGAACGAAAAAGGAAAGTGGAAAACCCTTTATGAGGGTACTACCGTGGGATATAAGCGGATCTGCAATATCAAACCGATAAAATGCAGAGAACTGAAATTCATTTTTACAAAATACCGTGATTTCTTTGAGCTTTCTCATTTGCAGATCAACTGATGATTGAACATAATATTCCTCCCGTATTTAATAATAACAGCGAGATACTGATTCTCGGCAGTTTTCCTTCGGTAAAATCCAGAGAAGCCGCATTTTTCTATGGGCACCCGCAAAACCGGTTTTGGAGAATGCTTTCGGTTATTTACAACGCTGAACCTTTGAAGAATACGGAAGAGAAGAAGGCGTTTCTTCTGACCCATAGAATAGCGCTTTGGGATGTGATCGCAAGCTGTGATATTGACGGAAGCTCCGATGCGTCCATCAGAAACGTGCAGCCGAACGATATTTCATGGATCCTGGAGCGCGCGCCGATCAAAAGGATTATTGTAAACGGGAAAACCGCTGAAAAATACTACAATAAATACTTGTTGCCCGCTGTGGGGAAGCCTGCGATTTGTTTGCCGTCTACTTCGCCTGCAAACGCCGGCGTTTCTTTTGACCGACTTGTTCGCATTTGGAGCGATCACTTAAAGTAAAAAGCACCCTTTGGGCGGTGCAAATAAGGGATAATACAGGTTCTTTGCTTATCACTAATTTGTGCCGCCCTTCAGGTGCTTTTTCTTATATGTCACAGGCGCGGATGGCCTTATCCCATTTTATGACAGCCTGTAAATCGTATGCGGGGGGCGGCGATTGATAGAGCGCTGCGGCTTTGCTGCCCTTTCGCAAGCCGTTGATGATCGTGAAAAAGAACGGCGGCTTATGCATGCCCCGTGTGAATTTGCCGAGAAGCGCGGGAAGGTTCAAATTTCTGCCTGCGCCGGATAGATCCGCTGCCTGGATCACGTCCTGCTCAAACAGAAAATCAACGCCTTGGGCAGACAAAGAGAGCAGCGCGTTTTTCAGCCCTTCGTTCCTTGCGGTTTCTCCACCGTAAAGCAGATGATAATCTCGGTTGTATTCCCACAGTACGTCCGCAGTTAAATGATCCGAAGGGGCGTGAAGCACGGTATCGGCCAGCAGCATGCCCGCCTGCAGAGAAAGATCGATGCCCATGCCATTCATCGGCGTGGTCATAAATGCGCTGTCGCCAACGGCGGCATATCCGTTTGCAACCATAAGCGTTAATGGGCGTCTGACGGGGATAATGCCATGGCTTCCGCCGTGAACGATCTGATCGTTGAACCATGGATGCTCGAAACGAAACACGGAAACGGTTTCTTCGAGCTTTTCTTCAGATAAAGGCTCTGTACGCCCGATCAGGATATCCACGTAATCCTCCGCGGTATAAAGCCAGGATAATCCCTTCTCGCCGTTATGCCGCAAATATACTTCAAAAGGCGCTTCCGGTAAAACATTCTCTGTTTTTTTGTAGTACGCGCGGTATGCGTAGAAAACGTCGTTATCCTTGGGGGCGTTTTCAATGTGAAAATATTTCGGGAGTTTTGAGCGGATCGGAGAGAATACACCTGCGGCGTCTATTACAAGATCGGCAGAATAAACACCGTGTTTTGTGTGAATGCCGGTAACGGATTTGCCCGCCAGCTCGGGGCCGAAAACAGGTACCCCGAAAACAAAACGGACGCCGCATTGTTCCGCGTGGTCCACCAGCATGTTGATCAGAGGCTTTCGCCACATGATCTTCTGCCTGCTTTCTATGTCGTAGCGAATGACTATGTTTTTTCTTTTTGCGGGGCTTATAAACGCGCAATCACCGCGATACTCCCAAATTTCCGGTGAAAAGGCGTCCTCGGTAGTATCGAGCGCTTTGGCTAAAACGGAAAAAGAAAACCTGTCGTGCCAATCATACCCCAGCTCGTTTCTGTTTTTCTTCTCAAAAACCGTAACAGAGTGACCTGCCGCAGCCAAACGAGCGGCGGCAGTCAGACCGCCATGGCCGGCGCCGACAACAATAATGTTCGCCATAAAAAAACCACCTTTCACCGATCATTGTATCAAAGGATATGCGCTTTTTCAAGTGAGACATAAAGATTGAAAAAAATAATGTAAATTATATAAATTAATTAATTTTAAGTTGACAAAATGATTTATGTATAATACAATCAAAATAACTTATGAAAGGAAGCCGCATGAAATATGCATCTTCAGCACAGCTTTTACTTCTATTTTAATATCGCGATGGATTTTACATTATAAAGACCCCTTCGGATCTGAATAGTGTTTTTTCCACCGCTTATTTTTTCATAAATGCGGTGGTTTTTCTTTACTGCAGGAGGATTTTGGTATGAGTGACTTGGATAAGGCAAGGCAGGAAATCGACAGAATCGACCGGGAAATGGCTTTGTTGTTTGAATCCCGGCTGAACGCGGCGGAAATAATTGCACGGTATAAAACGGAAAACGGTTTGCCTGTATTTGATCCGCAAAGAGAATCTGTTCTTATTGAAAAAAACAGCGCTATGCTGAATAATACCGTTTATACCTCGTATTACGTCAGTTTTCTGCAGGCAGTTATGGATATTTCCAAACGGTATCAGAGCCGGTTGATGGAAGGAATGAAAATCGCGTTCTGCGGCGTGGAAGGCGCTTTCGCCGGAATTGCCGCAAAAAAGATATTTCCATCGGGCAATCTCATTTCTTACGTCGATTTTGATTCGGCCTATTTTTCCGTTCGGAACGGGGAGTGTGACTGCTGCGTGCTGCCGATTGAGAACAGTACCGCCGGTGAGGTGGGGCAGGTTGTGGATCTGATGTTCAAAGGCCCCCTGTATATCAACGGCGTATATTCGCTGCCGGTGATTCACCATCTGCTTGGTATCACGAATGCGAATTTATCGGACGTTCAAAAAGTAGTGAGCCATCCGCAGGCCCTTATGCAGTGCGCTGCTTACATTAAAGAAAACGGGTATGAGGCAATACAGGCTTCCAATACCGCAGCAGCCGCAAAAATGGTTGCCTCGTCGAACGACGTGCATATTGCGGCTATCGCAAGCAAAGAAACCGCTCAGCTTTACGGCTTGCAGATATTGGATCATGATATCAATGAACGGTCTGTCAATACCACCCGTTTCGCCGTGTTCTCGCGTTCCGAGAATACATATGTGGGGGCAGAGAATCATTTTATTCTATTGTTTACGGTAAAGAATGACGTTGGCGCGCTGGCCAAAGCGGTGAACATTATTTCGGCGCACGGCTTTGATATGCGCGTGCTCAGAAGCCGTCCTGTAAAAGATATTCCGTGGCAGTATTATTTTTACGTGGAGGCAAAGGGCGACCAGAACAGCGATGAGGGAAAACGCATGCTGCGCGAGCTTTCCGTATGCTGTGAGCAGCTCAAGATCGTAGGACATTACGCGAAAGAGATCAATCTTTCAGAATGAACGAGGCTTAATATGGTGATTCATGTGGCTTTAAATCAGAACGGGTATGATATTTGCTTCTCGCACGGGATCCTTTTCCGCGCAGGAGAGATCCTGGATCTGAACAGAAAAGTTTTTATTGTGACAGACACCGGCGTTCCCCCGGTTTATGCGGACACATTATTAAAACAATGTGCGCAGGGGCACGTATATACGATCCCGCAGGGGGAGCGGAGCAAAAGTATTTTTCAGTTTGAAGCGCTGCTCTCAAAAATGCTGGAGCTGGGGTTTACCCGAAAAGATTGCGTCGTCGCCGTGGGCGGCGGCGTGGTGGGAGACCTCGCAGGATTTACCGCTGCAAGTTATATGCGCGGCGTGGATTTCTATAACGTTCCCACTACAGTTCTTTCGCAGGTGGATTCTTCGATCGGCGGGAAAACAGCCGTGAATCTGAACGGCATAAAAAATATCGTTGGGGCTTTTTATCAACCGAAAGCCGTTCTCATCGATCCGGACGTGCTGAAAACTCTGCCTGTGCGGCATATTTCAAACGGGCTTGCGGAGGCCTTGAAAATGTCGTTGACGTCCGACGGCGCTTTATTTGATTTGTTTGAGCATGGGGACGTCTATGAAAATATGGATACGGTGATCACTCGGTCGATCGAAATAAAGAAAAGTGTTGTGGAGCAGGACGAAAAGGAACAGGGGCTTCGGAAGATCCTGAATTTCGGTCACACGATCGGCCACGCGATCGAAAGTGAAGAGGATTTGCACGGATTATACCACGGCGAATGCGTTGCGTTGGGAATGCTGCCAATGTGCGGTACGCAGCTGCGCCCGAGAGTAAAAAAAGCTTTAGAAAAGCTTTCGCTTCCAACGGAAATCGAAATGGATGAAGCCGTGATCATGCAGGCGATGAAACATGATAAGAAAAGTGAAAGCAGCGGCATTGCGGTAACTACTGTGAATACTCCCGGTGCGTATGTCAGTTCGATCATGCAGCCGGAAGAGCTTATGGATCGGCTGCAATGCATAATAAAGAGGTAATTGCATGAAGAATACGTTTGGCAACAGTGTAAGCATTACGCTATTCGGAGAGAGCCACGGAGATGCGATCGGCGTCGTGCTTGACGGCATAGCGCCGGGGATTACGATCGACGGTGATTTTATTGCGCATCAGCTTTTTCTCAGAAGACCGCAGGGGAGGATCTCCACTGCAAGGCAGGAGCAGGATTCGTTTCAGATCGTAAGCGGTGTATTCAATAAAATAACCACAGGCGCGCCGATTTGCATTCTTCTTCCGAACAAAGATATAAAAAGCGCGGATTATGAGGACGTGCGGTTTTTGCCCCGTCCCGGCCATGCGGATTTAACGGCGCATATTAAGTATCACGGGTATGAGGACTATCGCGGCGGCGGGCATTTCAGCGGCAGGCTGACTGCGCCCTTGGTGGCGGCAGGGGCGATCGTGATTTCGGCATTGCGTAAAAAGGGTATTGCGATCGGAACGCATATAAAGAACTGCGCCGGTATTCAGGATCATGCTTTTTCTGATTTGAAAAACGAGATAACATTATTGAATGAAAGCCCCTTTCCTGTGATTTGTGAAGAAGCGGGGGAGAAAATGAAAACGGCGATCGAAGCCGCGGCCTTGGAAAAGGACAGTGTTGGCGGCGTTTTGGAAACGGCTGTGATCGGTTTGCCTGCCGGCGTAGGGGAGCCGTGGTTCGATTCGTTGGAAAGCGTTTTGTCCCATGGCTTGTTCAGCATTCCGGCCATAAAAGGCGTGGAGTTCGGCGCAGGCTTTGGATTCGCGGAGATGCGTGGCAGTGAAGCGAATGACCCAATCGTTTGGGCGAATGACGGTGTTAGAACAACGACCAATCATAACGGCGGCGTCAACGGCGGAATCTCCAACGGTATGCCCGTTATCTTCCGCTGCGCCGTAAAACCGACCCCATCCATTGCAAAGCCGCAGCAAACGGTAAACACCGGCACGAAGGAAGATGCAACTCTGGAAATCAGGGGGCGGCACGACCCTGCAATATTGCATAGGGCGCGTGTTGTTGTGGATAGCATTACGGCGCTTGTTCTTTGCGATCAGCTTGCGCTTCGTTACGGTACGGATTGGCTGGGAGGCGACATAATATGAAATACGGCTGTATCGGAGAACGTCTGCCGCACAGCTTTTCAAAGGAAATACATGAAAAAATAGGATCTTATGCATACGAGCTGAAGGAATTGGCGCCGGACCAAGTCGGTCCTTTTATGCTCCGCCGCGATTTTATCGCAATCAACGTGACCATTCCTTATAAGCAAACCGTGATCCCTTACCTTGACGCCGCAGACGAGACCGCCGCTGCCATCGGCGCGGTGAATACCGTTGTAAACAGAAACGGAAAACTGTATGGGTATAATACGGATGCGTTCGGTATGCAGGCGCTCATCGAAAAAGAAAAAATCTCCCTTAACGGGAAGAAGGTGCTCATCCTCGGGACCGGAGGCACTTCAAAAACCGCTGCGTATACAGCATCCCGGCTCGGGGCGTCAGAGGTTTACAAGGTAAGCAGAAGAGCGCAGCCCGGAGCGATCACCTATGCGGAAGCGCTGAAAAAACACGCGGATATACAAATCATAATCAATACAACGCCTGTAGGTATGTATCCGAATCTATTTGAGTCCGCAATAGACGTAAAGGCTTTTCCTGCTTTGGAGGCGGTATTGGACGCAGTGTATAATCCTCTGCATACGTTGCTTACCGCATCGGCGGCTAAAATAGGTTTACAAGCGCAAACCGGATTGTATATGCTCGTTTCACAGGCGGTAAGGGCGTATGAGATCTTTATGGAGACCGAAGCGGAAGAGGGAACAGCCGATCGGATCTTCAGAGATATTTTTAATGCAAAGCAGAATATCGTTTTGACCGGTATGCCCGGCTGCGGAAAAACGACGATCGGCAAGCTTCTTTCCGAAAAGCTTCACAGACCGTTTATTGATACCGACGAATGTATCGTGAATAAGACCGGCGTTTCGATTCCCGATATCTTCCGTTTGCATGGGGAAACGGCATTCCGGAAAATTGAAACGGAAATCATAAGAGAGATCTCTGCGCGCTCCGGTTGTGTGATTTCTACCGGCGGAGGCGCGGTGCTGAATTTTGAAAATACCGATGCATTGAAAATGAACGGCCGCATTTATTTTCTTGACCGTTCCCCTGAATTGTTGACGCCCACGGGCGATCGGCCCTTGGCCTTGTCGAAAGAGGCTATATTTAACAGATACCGTGAACGGTATGATATTTATTGCAATACGGCGGACGACGTTATCAATGATAATACGGCCGTTGCCGCAGTTGCGTATGAAATAGAAAGAAGGCATTTTAATTGAAGATTTTGGTAATAAACGGCCCGAATCTGAATATGCTTGGAATCCGTGAGCCGGAGATCTACGGAAGCTGCACGTATGAAGGCTTGTGCGAACAGATCAGGAACCATGCAAACAAAGTTGACGTGGATGTTGAATTGTATCAATCGAATCATGAGGGGGATCTTGTGGACAGGATCCAGGCCGCTTACGGAAATGCGGACGGCATCGTGATCAATCCCGGCGCGTATACGCATACCAGCATTGCTCTGCTCGACGCATTAAAGGCGGTTGCGATCCCTGCGGTGGAAGTGCATATTTCCGATCCCGATCTGCGGGAACCCTTCAGAAAAATCAGTTATATCCGTTCCGCTTGCGTGAAAACGATCAAGGGCCACGGAGTGAAGGGGTATCTGGAAGCTATCGACTTATTGAAAAAGAATTACGATCATGATAGTAAAAATTGAACCTTCTGTGCCGTCCGGCGGAATTCAGGCGCCGCCTTCCAAAAGCTATGCGCATCGGCTGATCCTGTGCGCGGCGCTCGCAGACGGAGAGAGCACGATAAAAAATGTATCTTTGTCTGACGATATATGCGCAACGATAGACTGTGTGCATGCGCTTGGAGCAAAAACGGATTACAAAAAAAGCGCGCTTACGGTATATGGGGTCGGCGGAAAGAGTTTTAAAATCAACGAACCGCTCCCATGCCGCGAGTGCGGAAGTACGATGCGGTTTTTCATGCCGCTGTGTATGCTTGCCGGGCGGCGCGTTGTGCTGCAGGGGAGCGAAACGCTTTTACGGCGCCCGATGCAGGTTTACGAAGCAATTTGCCGTTCGCAGGAGATTGAATTCGAGCAAACAAGCGAGGCGATCACTGTAAACGGGATGCTGCGTTCGGGCATATTTACATTCCCGGGGAATATCAGCAGCCAGTTCGTATCGGGGTTGTTATTTGCGCTGCCGCTTTTGGACGGCGATAGCGAGATCCGCCTGACCGGTAGCGTGGAAAGCAAGCCGTATATCGATATCACGGTGGCAGTTCTCTCTGTATTTGGGATTTCTGTAAGGTGGATATGCGGTAATGCTTTATATGTAAAGGGTCGGCAGGCCTATAAAGCCGTTGAAACGGAGAATGAAGGGGATTGGTCCAACGCGGCGTTCCTGTATGCCTTGCGGGAGTGCGGCGCGCCGATGGAAATTTCCGGTGTTCGCGAAGATTCCCTGCAGGGCGATAAGGTATGTATACAGTACTTCGCGCGGCTGAAGAAAGAGTATTCAAGCTGTGATATTTCAGACTGTCCCGATCTTGCGCCGGTCCTGTTTGCGTTTGCCGCGATGCACTACGGAGGAGTATTCACGGGAACGAAGCGATTGGCCTTAAAAGAGAGCGATCGCGGCGCCGCCATGGCCCAGGAGCTTGCCAAATTCGGAGTGAACGTGGAACTCGGAGAAGACCGAATCGAAATTCCGCCATCCTGTACGCACAGCCCGAACGCTGTTTTATGGGGACATAACGATCACCGGATCGTAATGAGCCTTGCCGTATTGTGTACGCGGTACGGCGGTGAGATCGACGGCGCGGAAGCTGTGAAGAAAAGCTATCCAGGATTTTTTGAGGATCTTGAAAAACTGAAGGTGAAAATCAATTATGAAGCTGGATAAAAATATGCGCATACTGATCGTCGGTTTGGGGTTGATCGGGGGCAGCTACGCGATGGGGTTCTCAAAGAGAGGATACCACGTGAGTGCGATCGATACCGACCAAAATGCGATCGGATTTGCCCTTGATAAGGGGTTGATAGAGAAGGGTGCAAGTACGGTTGACGCGGCTTTGGTCGGGGAGGCGGATCTTTGTATTTTTGCATTGTACCCACACGTGTTTTTGGAATGGGTCGGAGAAAATCAGCGCTTTTTCAAGCGCGGGGCCGTGATTTCCGACGTGACCGGCGTGAAAGCGCCCGTGGTATACGAGATCCAAAGCATGCTGAGAAAAGACGTGGAGTTTATTGCTGCGCACCCCATGGCCGGTAAAGAGGTTTACGGGGTTCAAAACAGCGACGATCGGATCTTTCTCGATGCGAACTATATCGTTGTGCCAACCGACGCGAATACGTTCAATGCGATCGAAGTATGCAAGGGGATCGGAGAAACGCTGGATTTCGCAAGGATCTCGGCGCTGCCGCCCAAAGCGCACGATGAGATGATCGGGTTCGTTTCGCAGCTTACGCATATCATTGCCATGTGTTTGATGACCTGCTCCAAGAGCGAGCATCTTGTGGATTATACCGGCGATTCCTTCCGGGATCTGACGCGCATTGCCCGCATCAATGAGAATATGTGGAGCGAGCTGTTTCTGCTGAACAAAGATGCGCTTTTGGATGAAATCAGAACGTTTACCGATGAATTGAATGAGATACATGATATATTGGAAAGAGAAGATATCGATGCGTTGAAAACAAAAATGCGCCTTTCCACCGCCAGAAGAGCGCTGTTTGATAAAAAGTAAGGAGAAATGCGCCATGATGAATATGGTTTTTGAACGGAAACTGACGATACCCAAAGAGGTAAAGGAGATGTATCCCTTAACCGCAGAGATGCATGAGACCGTAGCAAGACGCGCCAAAGAGATCGAGAATATTTTTACGGGAAAAGACGACCGTTTTCTGCTGATCATTGGTCCTTGCTCCGCGGACAGGGACGACAGCGTGCTGGATTACATCTCGCATCTGCGTGAGATACAGGAAAAGGTAAAAGACAATCTGCGCATTTACATGGAGGCGGCCTTAAAAAG
>CAMVBR010000005.1 GCA_947165755.1 uncultured Clostridia bacterium | reverse complement strand
TCCCCATCGTGGCCATCGTGGACACCAACTGCGATCCCGATGAGATCGACTACGTGATCCCCGGCAACGACGACGCCATCAGAGCCGTGAAGCTCATTGCCGGCGCTATGGCCGACGCCGTGATCGAAGGCCGCCAGGGTGAGCAGAGCGCTGCCGTTCCCGCAGAGGCAGCCGAAGAAGCCGCTGAATAATAAGTATATGAAATGCCCGTACCGCGTGCGGGCTTTCATTTGATAATCGGTTATTATTGTTAATAGGAGGATAAAATATTATGAATTTTACGGCAAAAGACGTACAGGCCCTCAGAGAGAAGACCGGCGTTGGCATGATGGACTGCAAGAAAGCTCTTGTGGAAGCCGACGGCAATGTGGAAAAGGCTGTTGAGATCCTTCGTGAAAAAGGCCTTGCCTCTCAGGCAAAGAAGGCTTCCCGCGTTGCCGCGGAAGGCACCATCGGCGTTTATTCCGACGGTACCGCTTCTGCGCTCGTGGAAGTGAACTGCGAAACCGACTTCGTGGGCAAAAACCCCGAGTTCAAAGAGCTTGCCACCCGTATCGCAAAAACTGCCGTTCTTGCCCGCCCCGCTGATCTTGACGCGCTGAAGGCCGCCACGATCGCCGACGGTTCCGTTACCGTTGACGAGGCGATCCAGGAGCTCTTCCTGAAGATCCGTGAAAATATGAAGCTTCGCCGTTTCGCTCTTGTGGAAGGTACTGCCGTTTCCTATATCCATGCCGGCGGTTCCGTGGGCGTGCTCGTATCGTTTGATACGGACGCTGCCGATAACGACGAATTTGTGGCAATGGGCAAAAACGTTGCCATGCAGGTTGCCGCTATGAATCCCGAATATCTCAGCCATGCCGATATTTCTGCGGAAGAGCTTGAGAAAATGAGAAATATCACCGTTGAAAGCGCTCTTAATAAGCCGGATACGCTTCCCAAGCCCATTCTTGTGAAAGTGATCAACAGAGCGATCGAGCAGGGGCTGCTCAGCGACGCCGATCTTGCTGCTTATGAGGCGGAGAAGAACAATAAGTTCCTGTTCAACTTCCTTTCTCCCGAGGCTGTTGCCGCGTTTGCCCAGGTTGCTGTTGCGGGGAAGGCGGAATTTGCCGCCGACCCGATCTTCGGCAAAGCGATCGAAGGCCGTCTTTCCAAGCAGATCAAAGAAGTTTGCCTGCTTGATCAGGTGTTCGTCCGCGGCGACGTGTTTGAGGGCAGCGTAGGCGATTATATCGCAAACGTGGCAAAGAAGCTCGGCGCCAAGATCAATGCTTCCGGCTTCGTGCGTTTTGAAAAGGGCGAAGGCATCGAAAAGAAGGAAGACAACTTTGCGGCTGAGATCGCCAGCATGGTTCAGTAATTGCAGCTTTTCAAAATAATAAAGGCTGGGAGATGACCTCTCTCAGCCTTATTTCATTTTGTTGAATTATAAACGCGCGGCCGCAGCTTCGTCCAGAAGCAGAATTGCATCGGGGTGGGTCTGCAATACAGACGCAGGGCAATGTGGAGATACGGGGCCGTTGACCGTGTTGTAAATGGCATCCGCCTTTGCGCTGCCTGTGGCGATCAGAAGAATCTTTTTTGCCTTCATGATGGAACCTACGCCCATAGTCAGCGCGTATTCCGGCATCTTGGAATCGGTAAAATAGCGGCTGTTCGCTTTGATCGTGCTTTCGGAGAGACGAATACGGAACGTGCCGTCGGTAAACGCATCCCCAGGTTCATTGAAACCGATATGTCCGTTTGTACCGATGCCGAGCAGTTGAAGATCGATATACCCTGCGGCTGCGATCTGTGCGTCGTATGCTTTGCATTCCGCTTCAAAATCTGCTGCGTTTCCGTCTTCGATATGCACGTTTTCGGGCTTGATATCGATGTGCCCGAACAAGTTTTCCTGCATGAACGTATAGTAACTGTTTTTATCAGCGCGGGGCAGGTCGCAGTATTCATCCAGATTGAACGTGATCACGTCCGCAAAAGAAATGACGCCCGCTTTGCAGCGGCGGATCAATTCTTTATACGTAAGAACAGGGGAAGCGCCTGTTGCAAGACCGAGTACGGCGTTTGGTTTTTTTGTGATCGTTTCTTCAAAAATATCGGCAGCCGTAAGGGCTAACTCGGTTTCATTCGGAAAAATCTTGATTTGCATAAATGGGATCCTCCTCGTTTTATAAAAAAATTATAACGCGAACAAAAAGCAGTGTCAAACAAAAAAACAAATAATACGGAAAATAATCTTGTTTTTATACTATTATTATGTTAAAATTTAAGAAATATGAGAAAAGGAGATAGTTTTATGTCTGAGCTCCCGTCCTTCCGTTCATCTTTGTCCGGGTTTCATCGCGGCGACGTCATTCAGTTTATCAAAAAATTGATGGATGAAAAAGCGGATCTTGAGAATGCGCTTGCCGCTTTGAATGATGAAAACGCCTCTTTGAAAGCAGAAGTTGAAAATTGCAAAAAACAGCTCGCCGAAATTCAGTCGGAACGGCAGAATGAGCAGCTTCTCGGCAGGGCTATGTACGACGCACGTCGTTTTTCCGATACGATCGTACAGGAAGCGAACGATTCGGCAAACGATATCCTGAACCAGGCGGTAGAAGCTTCTCAGGAGGTTGCGGAGAATCTTGACGATATTTCCGGGCAAGCTGCTGAAACAAAAGATTTTATTGCGGCGTCGATGGCGGCAATCGAAGCAAAGCTGAGCGATCTGCGCGGGCAGTTGGCTGCATTTGAAGAAGAAGCGGCGAACAAGAGCAGGGAATTTGACGTATCGGTTTCGGAGGACGTTCCTGCGTCGGACGAGAATGTGGGGGAGCCGTCTGAACGAGAGGGTGCGGAGAGCGCCGAGAAAAATAACGAAACCGCTCCCACGCGTGTGACGCTGAGAAAGGTAAAACGCCCCGATGGAAAAAAATAAGCGTATTTACACCGATATGCTTCGCTGTGAAGCCGAAACGCTGCGGGCAGGAGAATCGGTGCTTCTGTGCGGAACGGTATACACGGCGAGAGATGCTGCGCACGGAAGGATTTTTTCATTGTTGGATCAGAATCAGCCGCTGCCGTTTGACCTGAACGGCGCCGTGATTTACTATGCCGGTCCCACGCCTCAGAAACCGGACGGGCAAATCGGCTCATTCGGACCAACCACTTCGGCAAGAATGGACGTTTTTACGCCGAGACTGCTCGATCTCGGTTTGGTCGGCATGATCGGCAAGGGAAACAGAAACGACGAGGTGATCGCTGCCATAAAACGCAACCGCGCCGTTTATTTTTGCGCGGGCGGCGGTTTTGGCGCACTGATCAGCCGCAGTATTGTAAAAATGGAAGAGATCGCCTTTTTTGACCTCGGCTGTGAAAGTGTGAAAAGGCTTGAAGTGAAGGATTTTCCGCTGATCGTTGCGGTCGACGCGGACGGAAACAATATTTTTCAAAGAGATTAAGAGGAACGTATGGATAAAGAAAGGCTGATCGGCTTTAGAAAACAAATTATAGAAAAAGATTTCGCAAGGCTCAACGCAATGCAGTTTCAGGCAGTGACCACAGTATGTGGGCCACTGCTTATTCTTGCGGGCGCCGGAAGCGGAAAAACGACTGTGATCGTTAACCGTATCGCTTGCCTTATGAAATACGGAAATGCTTATTGCAGCAATAAGATTTACGCTGATTTTACTGAAGATGCGGAAGCGCTGATGCTGCGATATTTGCAGGGGGACGCGTCGGTCTACGGGGAAGTGAAAGGGCTTCTGTGTGTGGATCCGCCAAAGCCATGGCAGATCCTTGCGATCACGTTCACAAATAAAGCGGCGAATGAACTGAAGGAACGTTTGGTGAACATGCTCGGTGAGGAAGGCAACGAAATATGGGCAAGCACCTTCCATTCCGCATGTGTGCGTATTTTGCGCCGTGAGAGCGATTCGATCGGATTTTCTTCGCATTTTACGATTTATGATACGGACGATTCCAAGCGTCTGATCAGAGACTGTCAGCGCCAACTGAACATTGACGAAAAAATACTGTCCCAGAAAACGGTTCTGACCGAAATCAGCAGGGCAAAGGATTCTTTGATCGGCCCTGAGGAGTACAGCACGGACGGACCGAGAGGGTTCGATCAGAAAAAAGATTATATCAAAAGAATCTATACGTTGTATCAGCAGATGCTGAAGAACGCCGACGCAATGGATTTTGATGATATTATTGTAAATACCGTTAAGCTTTTGCAGGATAATCCGCAGGCGCTGGATTATTACCGGCAGCGGTTCCGCTATATTATGGTGGATGAATATCAGGATACGAACCACGCGCAGTACGTGCTGGTTTCCTTGCTCGCCGGGGGCCATAAGAATATTTGCGTGGTTGGTGACGATGACCAGAGTATTTACAGCTTCCGCGGGGCAAATATTGAAAATATACTCAGTTTTGAAGAACAGTTTGATCATGCCGTCGTGATCCGTCTGGAGGAGAATTACCGCTCCACCGGAACCATCCTGGACGCCGCAAACGCAGTGATCGCGAATAACAGTGAGCGCAAGGGCAAAAATCTTTGGACGTCAAACGAAAGAGGCGAAAAAATCGAACTGCATACCTGTGCCGATGAAGCCGAGGAAGGCAGATTCGTTGCCGACAGTATTATGGAAAAGAGCGCCGCCGGGCGTCCGTTTTCCGATTTCGCGGTTTTATACAGAACAAACGCGCAGTCAAACAATATTGAACGCGCTCTTGTGCGAAGCGCGATCCCGTACCGTGTGATCGGCGGACGCCGGTTTTATGAACGCAAGGAGATCCGTGACGCGGTCGCGTATCTGGCGGTTACGGTGAACCATAACGATAACGTGCGGCTGCGCCGCATCATCAATGAGCCGAAGCGCGGGATCGGCGAAACCACGATGAATAACGTTTCTTCGATTGCAGCGTACCTCGGCGAGAGCATGTACAGCGTGATGGCGCGCGCCGACGAGTATTCCGCTCTTTCAAGAAGCGCGGCGAAGCTGAAGCTGTTTACCGAGATGATCGACAGTTTTTCCGCAAGATTGGCCAACGGAACGCTTGCCGAAGGGTTCCGGATGATCATGAACGAAAGCGGGTATGCAGCATCGCTTTCACAGGATGAAGAAACGAAAGAAGAACGGCTTGAAAATCTGGACGAATTATATTCGACGCTGGCGCGTTACGAGCAGGAAAACGGAGAAGAAGCGTCGCTGGAGGGATTTTTGGAAGAGATCGCGTTGTTATCGGATATAGATAATTACGACGATCAGTTGGATACCGTTACGCTCATGACCCTGCATTCCGCAAAAGGTCTTGAGTTTCCGGTCGTTTATCTCGTTGGAATGGAAGACGGTCTTTTTCCTTCCTCCAAGTCTTTTGACGATCCCCGCGCGCTGGAGGAGGAGCGTCGTCTTGCTTATGTGGGCATTACCAGAGCAAAAGAACTGTTGTGCCTGACGAAGGCCTCTGCGCGTATGCAATACGGAAAAACAACGGCAAATCCGCCTTCGCTTTTTCTCGACGAAGTTCCGGCGGCTTTGATCGACGATACCTCGCCGCGTGTTTCTGCCGCTTTCGGTTATCGGAACAACCGCGCCGGGGGGGCATACGGCGCGGTATATTCCGCTGCCGGCGGCAGCCGTTCCTATGACTATGGCGCAGAACGCTTCAAATCGTCCGGAGGTTTCTCTGCCGATTCGTTTGCCCCGAAAAAAACGGCAGTGCAGGACGCTTTCTATAAACCGCCGCAAAAAAAAGAATCACCCGCGATCGTTGCATTGAAAGCAGGCGATACCGTACGTCATAAAAAGTTCGGCGCAGGGCTTGTTCTTTCCGCAGCGCCTTTAGGGAACGACGTGCTTCTTGAAGTTGCTTTTGATTCCTGCGGAACCAAAAAACTGATGCAGGGGATGGCAAAGCTTGAAAAGCTTTAAGCACCTGTAAATGGCGTAAGATTGGAAAAGCGGAACCGGACCGCATCCTTTTCTTTATCGAAACGATAAATGCTGAGGATCAGGCCAATGCCGATATAAACGCAGAGATTCGAGGAGCCGCCCGCGCTGAAGAACGGGAGCGTGATGCCGATGACCGGGAGCAGCGACAGGCACATACCTATGTTTACGATCGTCTGCGCGGCAAGCATGCCCGCGAAGCCGTAGCACATCAGTTTCGTTGCGCCGTATCTGGACTTGTGGCCGACAAACATAATACGGGCAATGATTGCCAGAATAAGCAGCAAGGCCGCGGCGCAGCCTACAAGCCCCAGTTCTTCGCCGATACAGGTGAATATCATATCGTTTTCGGCCTCCGGGATCGCGTTGTCGATTTGCGTGAGGGCGCCGTTGAATAAGCCCTGCCCGGTGAAGCCTCCGGAGGTGATCGCCCGCATTCCCTGATTTTGCTGATACATGATATCCGCATAACGTTCCGGGTAGATCAGCCCGAGAATGCGGTTCTTTTGGGTCGCGTCGAAGATGAAATACCAGATCGCGGGCGCCGCCGCTGCAACAAGCGCCGCACCGATGGCGAAATAGCGCAGCCGCACGCCCGCGCAGAACATCATAACAAGAAAAATGACGATGAAGATCAGCGCGCTGCCCATATCGCCGGTGATCGCAACAAGACCGATCGGGATCGCCGCGTGCGCGCAAAGCAATAAAACATGCGGCAACTGAGTGATCTTGTCGCTGATGAGTTCCAGATGCATGCCGAACGTAATGATAAAACCGATCTTCAGCAATTCCGACGGTTGGAAATACAGACCGCTGGAACCCAAGGAGAGCCACGTCTTCGCGTCGGGGCGTTCCACAGGGCCTTTGCCCCAAATAAAGAGCGCAAGCATCAGCGCGAGGCAAACAGCCCCGATCAGTGGGAACATTTTTGTGATAAAATTATAATCGATAAATGAAACGGTTACTGCGAATACGGCGCCGATCGCTACCGCCAGCAGCATGGTGCGGGCGTCACGGGAAATAAACCCGCCCTCGGGAATACCGGCGCGGGTTGCGCTGTATACCATGACGATCCCGTAAAAAGACGCGGCTGCACAAAGAAAAAGCAGAAGCAGGTCTGTTTCTTTGATCAGAGTTTTCAGTTTCAGCAGTATACGTTCCATTTATTTGAAGCATTTGCCTTTCTTGCTAATTATAATTGTATTATATATTTTTCAACGAATGATTTCAATACCTTCTTTTGGGAGTTGACTATATTGCAGAGATATACTACACAAAGTGAATCGGAAACCATGCGCCTTGCAGAAACGCTCGGCAGAAACATTGCCGGCGGGAGCATTGTTTTGTTCAGCGGAGAAATGGGCGCCGGAAAAACGGCTTTCGTACGCGGCGCGCTGAAGGCATACGGGAATACGGCCTTCGTTTCCAGCCCCACCTTCGCGCTTGTGAACGATTATGGCGGAGAGCCCCATATCTATCATTTCGACATGTATCGCGTGGCGACGGAGGAAGACCTGTATTCTACCGGTTTTTTTGATTACATCTCCGATGAAAGCGTTCTGTTTATTGAGTGGAGTGAGAATATACGCGATTTCATTGAAAACGATTACAGTTCCAGAATCATAGACGTTTCCATCGATAAAACGCAAAATGAAAACGAACGGGTGATCACCGTGAAGGGAGGGTGCTTCTGATGATGATTCTCGGTATTGACAGTTCTGCGGTATCCGCAGGCGCTGCAATCGTAAAGGACGGGAAGCTGATCGCGGAAACGTATCTGAATCTTGGGCTGACGCATTCGGAAACGCTGATGACGCTGATCGATACCTGTTTGCGAAATGCCGGCGTTTGCGTAAGCGATATAGATGCTTTTGCCGTGGCGCAGGGGCCCGGATCCTTCACGGGTGTACGGATCGGTATTTCCGCGGTAAAGGGACTTGTTTTCGGTACGGATAAAAAGGTGTACGGCGTCTCTACCCTGGAAGGGCTTGCCGCCGGTGCGATGCTGGAAGATTTTTTGATTTGCCCCGTGATGGACGCAAGATGCAATCAGGTGTATACGGCGGCTTTTCAATATGCGGATGGAAAACTTATTCGCCGCATGGCGGATTGCGCGATTCGTTTGGATGCTTTTTATGAATACTTGCGTAAACAGGAAAGCCGCGTGTTGCTTCTTGGCGACGGCGCAGCGCTGACAGCGTCTTTTCTTGAAGAAAAAAACGACGTGCGTTACAGTATGTATCCCGAAATATTTTGCCGTCAGCACGGTTCAGGTGTTGCATTTGCCGCCTGGCTGCGGTATAATAATGGCGAAGAGGGGATCGACGGCGATGCTCTTCTGCCAAGTTACCTGCGGCTTCCGCAGGCGGAAAGAGAAAGAATCAAAGGAGAGAAAAAACAATGATCGCATTAAGTTCCGACCACGCAGGATATCCGCTGAAAGAAGAGATCAAAGCTTATCTTGATTCTCAGGGGGTCGAATATATCGATTGCGGGGCATACAATACCGATTCCGTTGATTATCCGTATCAGGCAAAAAAAGCCTGTGATCTGGTGGTTTCCGGGCAATGTGAAAAAGCAATTCTCTGCTGCGGGACCGGGATCGGCATTTCGATCGCCGCCAATAAGGTGAAGGGCATTCGCGCCGCTTGCTGCACGGACTATTTCAGCGCTAAATATACGCGTATGCATAACGATGCAAACGCGCTTTGCCTCGGCGCAAGAGTGATCGGCCCGGGGGCTGCCATTGAGCTTGTAAACGTATTTCTGAATACGGCTTTCGAGGGCGGACGTCACCAGCGGCGCGTTGATCAGATCACAGAGATCGAGAATATGCAGTGATTGGAAAATCAGCGATTTTTCGCTGATTTTCCGCATATATTATTGATTTTTTTGTATGTGTGTTATATAATGAAACCAACAAAAAGGAAAGGAATGAATTCCATGTCGAATATCACAATTACCAATCATCCTTTGATTCAGCATAAGCTTTCCATTTTGAGAGATAAAAATACCGCCTCCAAAGAATTCCGCGCGTTGATCAGCGAGATCGCAATGCTCATGTGCTATGAGGCAACAAGAGATCTGGAGCTGAAGGAGGTAGACGTGGAGACGCCGATCGCCACCGCGCACGTAAAGAAGCTGTCGGGCAAAAAGCTTGCGATCATTCCGATCCTCAGAGCGGGGCTCGGCATGGTAGACGGTATGACAGCGCTGATCCCCTCTGCGAGAGTCGGGCATATCGGTCTTTACAGAGACCCCGATACGCTGCAGCCTGTGGAGTATTACTGCAAGCTCCCGCACGACATAGAGGAGCGCGACGTTATCGTTGTCGATCCCATGTGCGCCACGGGCGGGTCCGCGATCGATGCGATCATGATGATCAAAAAGAGAGGCCCCAAAAATATTAAATTCGTATGCACCATCGCCGCGCCGGAGGGGCTGAAAGCGCTTCAGGAGGCGCATCCGGACGTGGATATTTACTGCGCAGCGCAGGATGATTGCCTGAATGAACACGGGTATATCGTTCCGGGCCTCGGCGACGCCGGCGACAGAATATTCGGCACGAAATAAAATAACAACGGCCGCCATTGGGCGGTGCAAATAAGGGATAATATAGGTTCTTTGCCGCTCTTTTCCGCCCGAACTGCCTGTCCGGCGCAGGGTATCCGTCAGGATTACCCTGTGCCGTTCAGATTGTTCGGACAAAAAATAGCAGGCAAAAAACTGCTTCGCACCACAGCGGATGCGATTTTTGCGAAAGACAAGGCGCAGGGGACGGATAATCCTGGCGGATATCCGTCCCCTGCAACGCAGTATTTCACAAATAAGCGCGCCGCTGCGGCTATATTATCCCTAATTTGCGCCGCCCTTGGGCGGCCTTTTTTTGTAGGAACCGGGTTATACAAGGATCGCGGAGCAGATCCCGTTTGAAACGCCGGTAATGCGAACCTTCAGAATTTGCCCGGTAAGAAGCGTATCGCTTTTTACGCAAACAGGGGTATAGTTTTCGGTATACCCCTTTTGAAAACCGGCTTTCGGCGTTTCAAAAAGGACGTTCTGCTCGGTTCCGATCATGGATTGCAAAAAACGAAGCCGGATGCTGTCGCATACCTGTTGTAAATCGGCACAGCGGCGCAGCTTCGTTTGTTTTTCTATCTGGTCGGGATAATCTGCCGCGGGCGTGGAGGCCCGCCTTGAATAAGGGAATACGTGTACTTTCATAAAGCCGATTTTTTCGGCAAAGGAAACGGTCTCCATGAAATCCTGCTCTGTTTCTCCGGGAAAGCCGCAGATGATATCCGTTGTGAGGGAAATGCCCGGAAAAGCGTTCTTCAGATCGGTGCAGAGCGTTTCATACTCTCCCGCAGTGTAATGTCGGTTCATCCGTTTTAACGTGCGATCGCAGCCGCTTTGCAGGGAGAGGTGAAACTGCGGACAGAACTTTGTTATGGTTCTCAGGGAGCGAATCACGGTATCGGTAATGTGGTCGGGTTCCAAAGAACCGAGACGGATCCTTTTTATCCCCGGGGTGTTTTCAGCCAGCATAAGCGCATCGCAAAGACTGTTTCCGGTATCCAAACCGTAGGCGGAAAGGTTGATGCCCACGAATACCACTTCTTTATATCCGTTGTTTGCGATCGCCGCAAGCTCGTCCCGGATCTCGCTCAGGGGACGGGAACGCGAAAAGCCGCGGGATCTCGGAATGATGCAGTAGGTACAATAACGATTGCAGCCGTCCTGAATTTTTATAAACGCCCGGGTGTGTCCTTCAAAGGCGGCAGCGCCCACGCCGGAATAAGCGTCTGATTTGTTATGTGCACATACAAGCGTTTTTCTTTGCCGATCCTGCGCAAAGTCGATGATCGCCTGCGGAAGCGTTTGATTCTGTTTTGTGCCGACGATAAGATCCGCTTCGGGAAGAGAATCGAGTTCGCTGCTGTAAGCCTGTGCGTAGCAGCCTGTGAATACAATAATCGCATCCGGATGCTTTTGCCTGATCCGCCGAAGCGCCTGCCTGGACTTTCGACTGCTTTCCGCTGTGACCGTGCAGGAATTGATGACGTAAACATCCGCCTCTTCCTCTGCGGCGGTCACCGTAAAACCGTTTTCCCGCAGAAGCTGCGCAAGGGCATTGGATTCATATTGATTCACTTTGCAGCCAAGTGTGACAAATGCAGCTCTCATGTAACCGTTTCTTTCTTTTTTTGTTATAACGGTTCAATTATAATTTACAGAAAGACGAATTGCAACAAAAACTTTTTTGCCGCAGGAATCCGATTGTTTCGCCGCATGAATCCGATTGGATAATCATATATAAATAACGGAGGAATGCGGTATGAAAAAAATGATTTCTGTTATTTTGTGTATTGTTTTAATGCTGACGCCGTCGATGTTCGCGGGGGCCATCCCGGAGGATATGCCGGCGGAAACAAGCGAAGCTCTGCTTGCGGTGAATACGTCCGCTGAAGTAGACGTCCATGCAAAGAGTTATGTTTTGATGGACGTTAATACCGGAACCCTTTTGGCGGCGTCAAACGAACACCAGCGGCTGTATCCGGCGTCCGTTACGAAAATCATGACGCTGCTTTTGGTTTGCGAAGCGATCAACGCCGGAAAGCTTTCATTTGATGAAATCCTGACCTGTTCCGAGACTGCCGCCGAAAAGGGCGGTTCTCAGATCTGGTTGAAGCCGGGGGAGGAGATGACTGTTCGGGAGCTGCTGAAGGCAGCGGCCGTATACAGCGCAAACGACGCCTGCACGCTGCTTGGAGAGGCGGTGGCGGGAAGCGAAGCCGCTTTTGCCGAGCTGATGAACGACAGGGCTGAAAAGCTCGGTATGGCCGATACGCATTTCGATAATTGCACCGGGCTTGACGACGACACGACGACGCACCTTACCTCGGCGTATGACGTGGCGCTGATGTCGCGCGCTTTGCTTCAGATCGATTATATTACCGACTTTACAACCATTTGGATGGATGAGCTGCGCGGAGGGGATACGCAGCTGGTGAACACCAACCGGCTGATCCGGTTTTACCCCGGAGCGACCGGGCTGAAAACCGGGACGACGAGTAAGGCGGGCTGCTGTGTATCCGCAACCGCTGAACGCGATGGGCTTGGGCTGATCGCCGTGGTTATGGGCGCGGCCGGCAGCAACGATCGGTTTAACGGCGCGCGGGCGTTGCTCGATTACGGTTTTGCGAATTATGAGATCTTCCGCCCGGAGCTCGACGCGGGATCATACGGTACGGTGCGCGTATGCCACGGGGAGCAAAGCGAAGTTGCCCTCTATACGGAGAAATCGCAGGACGTTCTTTTGAGCAAAGGCGCAGTAAAAGATGTTGCGCAGAAAGTTGAACTTGCCGAACAGATCGATGCGCCTGTGAATAAGGGGCAGCCCTTGGGGCATGTTGTTTTTTATGCGGGGGATGATAAAATTGCGCAATATGCGCTGCGGGCTGCCTGCGACGTGCCTGCGATCACCTTCTTTTCGGCGCTTTTAAGAATATTGCGTTCCGTGAGAACAGAAAATATATAAAAAAATCAAATGTTTCTCTTGCAATAATTTCAAATCTATTGTAAAATACCATATAATCATTATTCGGAGGAGAGATCCAGGCATGTCTATTAAACTCAATTGCAGATTTCTTGAGAAATTTGTGAGTGAACAGGACCTGATCGATATCGCAGGGGAAGTGGATCAGGCGCAGCGCCTTCTGGGGGAGAACAGGGAACAGGCTGCGGGAAATAAGTATCACGGATGGCTCACGCTTCCCGTTGATTACGATAAAGATGAATTTGCGCGTATCAAAAAGGCTGCCGCAAAGATCCGTTCGGATTCCAAGGCGCTTGTTGTGATCGGTATCGGGGGGTCTTACCTCGGTGCGCGCGCGGCGATCGAATTCGTAAAATCCAAAAACTATAATCTGATCACAGAGGACGGACCGAAGATCCTCTTCACCGGGAACAGCATTTCCCCAACAGAGATCAGCGAGATCCTTGCGATCTGCAGAGAATGTGATTTTTCGGTCAACGTGATCTCAAAATCCGGAACGACGACGGAACCCGCGATCGCATTTCGTTTATTCAAAAAGCTTCTTGAGGAAAAATACGGTAAGACGGAAGCGGCAAAAAGGATCTACGTTACTACCGATAAGGTCAAGGGAACGCTGAAGGCGCTTGCCGATCGGGAGGGGTACGAAGAGTTCGTTGTGCCGGATAACGTCGGCGGCCGGTATTCCGTGCTTACAGCCGTCGGTTTGCTGCCGATCGCGGCGGCAGGCATTGATATCGACGCTTTGATGGCAGGCGCGGCGAGCGCAATGAAACAGTTTGCGGACGGAGACGTTTTTTCAAACGACTGCTACAAATATGCAGCGCTTCGCAATATTTTCTACCGCCGGGGCAAGAAGATCGAAATGATGGTTTCTTATGAGCCTGATTATACGATGATGAACGAATGGTTCAAGCAGCTCTTCGGAGAAAGCGAAGGCAAGGACGGCAAGGGGATTTATCCCGCTTCCGCGATCTATTCAACCGATCTTCATTCCATGGGGCAGTACGTGCAGGAAGGGGAGCGTCACCTGTTTGAGACCGTGGTTACCTTCCGTACGCCGAAATGCGATATCACCATCGAGGCGGACGCCGAAAATGCGGACGGACTGAATTTTCTTGCGGGCAGAACGCTTTCGTATATTAATTCCAAAGCGTATCAGGGAACTCTGCTTGCGCACATGGACGGCGGCGTGCCGAATATTATTATTGAAATCGATCGGGCGGACGCGTTTAACCTGGGGGAACTCTTTTATTTCCTTGAAAAGGCTTGCGCTGTTTCCGGTTATGTTCTGGGCGTAAACCCGTTTAATCAGCCCGGTGTGGAAAGCTATAAAAAGAATATGTTTGCGTTGCTTGGGAAGCCCGGATATGAAGATATGAGGGCAGAGCTGGAACGCAGGATCTCAGAATAAGTAAAAGAAAGGAAGATATAGTATGGTAAAGCTTCTGATCGGAGACAAGGGCTCCGGAAAAACAAAAAAACTTCTTGACGCGGTGAACGTTGCCCTGGCGGAATCCAAGGGCCACGTGGTTTGCGTCGAAAAAGACGATCTGCTCAGATATCAGGTGAGCTACCGTGTGCGTCTGCTGGCCGCCGCGAATTACGGCATCAGTGGCTACGACGCGTTTTACGGTTTTCTGAGCGGCCTTTGCGCGGGGGATCATGATATTACGGATATCCTTGTGGACGCTACGCTGAAAATCGGCGGCCGTGATTATAACGAGCTTGCCGCTTTTATCGAGAAGATCTCTCGGCTTTCCGATCTTACCGGTACCGTGTTTACCTTTACCGTGTCCACGGCGAAGGAGAACCTGCCGGAAAGCATTTTCAAGCTCTGCGAAATTATTTGACCGTTTTATAAAAAAACTTGATCGTCAGTAAAATTATTATTGACAAATACGTGTTGAATCTATATAATATTATCTGCATTTATCCCAATGGGAGTCGTAATCGTTTTCGGAGGAAAAGCGGTGTATATCGAACTTGACTCTATTTTCGGAAATGAAGGCGCCGGCAGGTCGTTCGCTTACGATTTTACGCTGGAAGACGAATTGATCTCGTCGCCCGTGCACGTAACGGGCAAGGTCTTCAACAAAACCGGAATTGTACGTTTGACGGCGGATGCGGTGTATACACTCAGCACCGTTTGCGCCAGATGCACTGCGCCGATTCATCGTGACGTTCATGTGGAGATCGATCACGAGCTGATCGCGCACGCCGAAAACGAAGATAACGATTTTTACATTGTTGTGGAAAATATGCGGTTGGATCTTGACGCCCTTGTAAGCGAAGATATTTTTCTCGCTATGCCGTTCAGGTTTTTATGCAAGGAGTCATGCAAAGGGCTATGCAGTATTTGCGGCGCGGATCTCAATAAGACCGAGTGCGGCTGCAGAAAACCGACCGACCCCAGATGGGACGCCCTGAAAAATTTACTTTGATTGTAATTTAGGAGGAAACAGAAATGGCTGTACCTGCAAGACGTGTTTCAAAGGCAAGAAGAGATAAAAGACGCAATAACGTTTGGAAGATTACTGCGCCTTCCATCGAAAAGTGCCCCAACTGCGGAGAATTGAAGGAATCTCACAGACTTTGCCGTGCCTGTGGCTATTACAATGGCCGTAAGGTGATCGAGGTTGAGGACTGATTTTTTAACCTTCGAAATTTAAGCTGCTTTTGTTAAGCAAAGCATAGGTGGGAAAGTTTCTTCCCCGCCTTTTTGCTGTTTATGAAGGGAGTATGACCTTGGCTGTAACAATTTTTGACGTCCGAAAGCACTCCCTGTGTTACCGTAAGGGGATACGGTCCGGCGACAGTCTTCTCAGTATCAACGGGCATGAGATCTCCGATGTTCTGGATTACAGCTTTTATTCTGATGACGAAAAGCTCGTTTTGGTATTCCGGAAGGCTGACGGAAAAGAAAAGAGGATTAAAGCGCATATCCGGGAGACCGCAGATGAGCTTGGTCTCTCTTTTGAAACGTACTTGATGGATAAACAGCGCAGCTGTAAAAACAAATGTGTGTTTTGTTTTATAGACCAGCTGCCGAAGGGGCTGCGCCCGTCTCTCTATTTTAAGGACGATGATGCGCGGTTGTCCTTTTTGTTTGGGAATTATATCACCCTGACAAATCTTTCGGAGCATGATGTGGATCGCATTATTTCAATGCATATAAGCCCGATCAACGCCTCCGTGCACACGATGGATCCCGAGCTTCGTGTTCGGATGATGAAGAACCCCAATGCGGGAGAGTCTTTGAAGTATCTTTACCGATTTTCCGATGCGGGAATACGAATCAACGTACAGCTTGTTCTTTGCCCCGGGATCAACGACGGCGCCGCCTTGGATTATTCTCTGCAAAAGCTGAAGGAACTGAAAAGCCTGGAAAGCATTGCCGCGGTTCCTGTCGGCCTTACGAAATACCGGGAAAATCTTTGTCCGCTCCGTAAGTTTTCTCCCGCGGAAGCAGGCGCCGTTATCGATACGATCGATGCGTTTAATACGGCTTTATCGGCTTTAGGCCGCGATAAGCTCGCGTATCCGTCGGATGAATTCTATCAGCTTGCCTGTCGTCCGCTGCCGCCTTACTCGTATTACGGTGATTTTCCGCAGTTGGAAAACGGCGTGGGGATGCTTGCGAATATGGAGCATGAATTTTACGGCGGCCTGGAACAGCTTTCTGCGGATGATCTGCACCGGAGTTTCGGGCTTGTGACGGGAAAAGCGGCGTATTCGCTGCAAACGGAGCTTGCGGGCGCGTTTTGCCGCAAGTTCCCGAATTCGGATATTGAAGTGTTTGGGATCGATAACGTGTTCTTCGGCCCCGACGTTACGGTGGCGGGGCTTCTTACCGGCGGAGATATCATCGACTATTTCTTATCCCATCCCTGTAGGTTCCGTACATTGCTCTTTCCGTCCGCGATGTTTAAGAGCAGGGAAGAGCTCATATTTCTTGATGACGTTACATTGGAGCAGCTGGAAGCAAAGCTTGGCGTTCGGGCGATCGTTGCGGATTGCAGCGCTGATGCTCTTCTGGATCTGTTTTATTCCCTGCATGATTAAAAAATAGGTTGAAAGGCTCAGCTTTGCTGAGAATGATTTCTATGTCAAAACCGATCGTTGCGATTGTGGGGCGCCCCAACGTGGGGAAGTCCACCTTGTTCAATAAACTGTGCGGACAGCGTCTTGCCATTGTGGACGACCGTCCCGGTGTTACGCGGGACCGCTTATATGCGGACTGCGAATGGCTCGGACGCAGCTTTCTGCTTGTGGATACCGGCGGTATCGAGCCGTATTCCGACGACGTTATTTTGTCGCAGATGCGCCGTCAGGCGGAGCTTGCCATTTCGAGCGCGGACTGTATTATTCTTGTAACGGACCTTCGAAGCGGCGTTACCGCAAACGACAGTGAAGTGGCGAATATGCTGCTGAAAAGCGGGAAACCCATTATTCTTTGCGTCAATAAATGCGACGGCGTAGGCGACGTGCCGGTTGAATTTTATGAGTTTTATAATCTGGGGTTGGGCGACCCGATCGCCGTTTCTGCGGTGCATGGGCACGGTACCGGTGATCTGCTTGACGAAGTGCTGAAGCATATTCCGGAGGCGCAGGAGGATGAGGAGGCGGACGACCGCATCAAGGTTGCCATTATCGGCAAGCCGAACGTAGGAAAATCCTCACTGGTGAACGCGCTTTGCGGCCAGGAGCGCATGCTCGTATCAAACATTGCCGGCACCACGCGGGATGCTTCTGATACGATCGTTGAGAATAAACACGGCAGATTCGTTTTTATCGATACCGCGGGACTTCGCAGGAAATCGAAGGTTGACGACCGGATCGAGCATTTCAGCGTGGCGCGGGCGGTTATGGCTGTGGAGCGTGCAAGCGTATGCGTGATCATGATCGACGCGCTGGAAGGGTTTACGGAGCAGGATTCTAAAGTTGCGGGTATCGCGCATGAGGCCGGCAAGGCCTGTATCATCGCCGTCAATAAATGGGATGCTTATGAAAAAGACGGAAAAACCATGGACGGTTACCGCAAAAAGCTGATGGATGATTTTTCATTCATGTCTTACGCGCCCATCATTTTCATCTCCGCAAAAACCGGTCAGCGGTTGGACCGTCTGTATGAACTGATCAAGTTCGTTGATGATTCCAACGCCACGCGTATTCCTACCGGCCGATTGAATTCCGTTCTTGCGGAGGCCGAGGCAAGGGTGCAGCCGCCCACGGATAAGGGAAAGCGTTTGAAGATCTATTATATGACGCAGACCTCCACGCGCCCGCCCACGTTCGTTGTTTTCGTCAACAAAAAGGATTTATTCCATTACAGCTATCAAAGATATATCGACAACCGCATTCGTGAGGTGTTTGGTCTTGAAGGAACGCCAACGAGATATATCATCAGAGAAAGATCTTGAACACAGCCGTTTCGCAGTTTTGGCGGGACGGCTTAATTATTAATAAATTATTAATAATTATAAAAAAAATATTGTAATTACAGTACTTCTATGTTATTATATATCAAAATGCATAACTATCTTTGGAGCGATGACAATGAAACGTATTTCCGGCCTGTCAATCGATGAATTGCAGGCTTTTTATAACGAAGCAAAGCAGCAGTATTCCGCCTATCGGGAGAAGGGCGTTTCGATCAATATGGCCCGGGGAAAACCCTCTGCGCAGCAGCTCGATCTTTCCGATGATCTGTTAAATCTTACCGGCGCTCAAATGGGATATTTTGCCGCCGACGGAAGCGACGTGAGAAATTACGGCGGTTTATGCGGGATCCCCGAATGCCGTGCTCTCTTTGGCGAAATGATGGGGGTTCCTGCGGATAACGTGATCGCAGCGGGTGCTTCCAGCCTGAATCTTATGTATGATTTTATTTCGCAGTGCTGTACCCACGGCACGGGCGGGTGCGATCCCTGGATCTTTGATGAAAATCGAAAGTTTATTGCGATCGTTCCCGGTTACGACAGGCACTTTGCGATCGCCGAGCATTTCGGGCTTAAGATGATCAGCGTTCCCATGACGCCGACGGGGCCGGATATGGATAGGATCGAGGAGATCGTGAAAGACCCGTCGGTGAAGGGGATGTTCTGCGTTCCGAAATATTCCAACCCGGATGGAATCACCTATTCTCCCGAAACCGTTGAACGAATTGCCGCCATGCATACCGCGGCGCCGGATTTCAGAGTGATTTGGGACGAGGCGTATATCGTTCACGATCTTTACGAGGAAAAGGACGAGCTTGCAAACGTATTCACCCTGGCGGAAAAATACGGCACGCAAAACAGATTCTTCGCCGTATCCTCCACTTCCAAAATTACCTTTGCCGGCGCGGGGGTCTCGGCGATCGCCGCTTTCGGAGACACGTTAAAGGAGATCAAAGAGCGTTTGTCTCTGCAGATCATCAGCTACGATAAAATCAATCAGCTCCGGCATTGCAGGCTTTATCATTCCGTTGCCGATATTCAGGCGCAAATGGAAAAACACGCCGCCATCCTGCGGCCGAAGTTTGACGCGGTGCTGGATATTCTGCATGCCGAGCTCGACGGGCTTGAGATCGCATCCTTCAATTCTCCGCGCGGCGGCTATTTTATCAGCCTCAACGTAAACACCGGCTCCGCGAAATACGTCGGCAAGCTTTGCCTCGAATGCGGGCTTACCCTTACGGGTGTGGGGGCTACATATCCTTACGGCGTTGATCCCAATGACGCGAATATCCGGATCGCTCCTTCCTGCCCGAGTGTGGAAGAGCTGAAAACCGCAGCGCACATTTTATGCGCGGCCGTTAAAATCGCCGCTTGTGAAGCGCTGCTCGGTATAAAGTCATGATGGATGCGGGAATGTATCGTATCGGTCACGGGTATGACGTACACAGATTTGCCGAAAACAGAGCGCTGGTGCTCGGCGGCGTAAAAATCGATTACGCGCTCGGTCTTCTCGGACACTCTGACGCAGACGTTCTCCTGCACGCGATTTCCGACGCGCTTCTTGGGGCGATGGCGCTGGGAGATATCGGAAAACATTTTCCCGACACGGATCCCGCCTATGAAAATGCGGATAGCCTGAGGCTTCTTCATGCGTGTTTCAGCATGGTTGAAGCAAAAGGGTATATGATCGCAAATATCGATGCGACCGTGATCGCGCAGAAACCGAAATTATCGCCGTATACGGAACAGATGCGCAATAACATTGCGCAGGCCTGCCGAACCTCCGCGGATAACGTAAGCGTGAAGGCAACAACGGAGGAAGGCCTTGGATTTACCGGTGCGCTTGAAGGGATATGCGCGCATGCGGTGGTTTTATTAAAGAAAAAAATATAATCGGTGGTGTAATGTATGTTTGCTGAGACAATACAGACTTTCTTTCTTCGACTGAAGGACGTTTTTTTGAATTTTCATTTTATACCGGATATATTGGATATTCTGCTGGTCGCGCTGCTGGTGTATGCCGTGATCGTGCAGCTCAGAAAAACACAGTCGATCCAGGTGGTGAAAGGCATCATTCTGGTTGCCATTGTGTATGGACTCGTTTCGATCCTGAATATGTCGGCGAGCTCATATATTTTTAACAGATTACTGAACGATATCATTATCATTGTGGTGATCTTGTTTTCCGGCGAGATCCGTCAGGCTCTGGAACATATGGGCACCCGAAGCTTCGGTCGGCGGCTTCCGTTTTTAAGCAGAAAAACGGAAGAGGCGGAGCTGGACGCCATCAACTGTGTATGCCGCGCCTGCGGCGCAATGAGCAGGAACAAGGTAGGCTCGCTCATTCTGTTCCAAAGAGAAACCCTGCTCGGCGATCTTATGAAGCAGGCGGTGATGATCGACAGCGAAACCAGTTATGAAATGATCTGCAGCATCTTTTATCCCAAAGCGCCGCTGCACGACGGCGCCGTGATCATACGCAACGGCAGAATCGTTGCCGCAAGATGTGTTGTTCCCATGAAGAATGATCGCGTGATCAATGAAAACGTGGGTACGAGGCACAGAGCGGCGCTCGAGGCCAGCCTGAATTCAGACTGTGTTGCCGTTGTTACCAGCGAAGAAACCGGCATTATCTCTATTGCCGTGGAAGGAACCCTTCGCCGCGGCGTCACCGACAGTGAATTGCGTGAGCTGCTCGGTTCTTATCTGCTTCCTGCCGTTGATGAAAAACAAAAAGACAAAAAGAAAAAGAAAGAAAAAAGGTCTGCGGAACCTGCCTCAATTGAAACAACTTCTGCAGAAAATACTGCGAAGGAGGAGACTGATAATGGCGAAAACGAATGATAGATCTGCGGGAAAGCGCAGCATTATTTCCAGACTTTTTGACAATAATTGGTTTGTGCTTGGTTTTTCTTTGGTTATCGCGGTGATCCTTTGGTGCGGCGTTTCCATGTTCCAGACGACGGAAGTGGAAAAATCATTCGCAAATATCAAAGTGCAGCTGAATTATGAGGGATCGCTTCCTTCAAACAACAACCTGAAGATATTCGGCGACGATGAGTATTATATTGACGTTACCGTAAAAGGAAAGAGTTATCTCGTGAATGACTCTGATTTTGTGAATAAGATCAGCGCTACGGTTTCTTTTGCTTCTGTTGCGTCCGCAGGCACTTATGCGCTGCCGATAACCGTGACGGTTGAGGACGGCGTTGCCGAGGTCGTGAATTATTCAAAATCCACCGTTTCGGTTTATGTGGATGAGCTTGTGGAAAAAGAGTTTGCGCTTACGGATGAGATCATCGAGCTTGCCGGGTACAAGCTTCCGGAGGGCTATTCCCGCGAAAATCCCAGAATCAGCAGCGACAATGTTGTGCTGCAGGGGCCTGCGCTGGAGATCAGCCGTGTGACTTCCGTCAAAGCCGTTGTGGAGCTTGATAAAGAGATGACGTCTACCGAAACGTTTACCGCCAACGTTGTGATCTCCGGCGCCAACGACAATGCGGTTTTGACGAATGTATTCCCGAAGGACGACGCGCCGGTTTACGTGACCGTACCCATTACTTATACGGCGGACTATAAGACTTCCGTTAACTTTACGAACATTCCGAAGGATTACCGTGCCGACGGCATTGAATATAAGATATCGCCCGAAAACGTTTCCATGACGATGATCACGGGGGAGAGCCAGATGCCCGACGGGGAAGCGCTTGTGGTTGGTACGATCGATTTCTCCGAAATCAACAATACGGTGAATACCTTTGTGTTTGCGGCGGAAGATACGCCGTATACTTTCAATAACGGTGTGAAGGATTTTACCGTCAGCGTAGACTTTTCAGATCTTCACAAACGCTGGCTTGAGATCGCGGTTTCCACAGATGATCTTAAATTGCCCGAGGGCGCAAAGCTTCTTACAAGCACGATCTCTTCGGTGCAGGTGATCGGCCCTGCGGATTCGGTGGATACGATCGCCAATTCCGAAGCCTATGCGGTTCCCGTGCTGGATGGGATCGAATTGGAAAAAGGTGTAAATATCGTTCCCGTAAAGGTAATATTGAGAACGTTGACCGACAGCTGGGTCAGGGGAGATTATACCGTAGAAATTCAGGTGGACGATTGATATTGAAGGAGTCTTTATGAAAGCGATCCGACACGGCGCGCGTATTACAACGCTTACAATCCTTTTGTGCGCGGCTTTGCTGCTGACGTCGTGCTCTTTCTTTCAGGCGTTCACTGTTGAGTCCCTGATCCGTCCGCCGAAGCTGACCGGAGAAAACGCTTTGATCGAAAAGGCCTTTGAAGCCGCGGTAAATAAAGACGTTATGTTCATCAGCCCGATCGCCGGTGATTATCGTACCGCGTTTGTGCAATATGACGTCGATGCGGATGGAACCGATGATACGCTTGTGTTTTACGCGAAGAAAGAATCACCGAATGAAGCGCATATGCATCTGTTGAAATTTGACGGTGAGAACTGGTATTCCGCCGGTGATATCACGGGGAACGGCAGCGAGGTGTATTCGGTCGCATTTTATCAGTTCGATCAGGACGCCTCTTATGAAGTGGCGGTTTGCTGGACGGTTTCCGATTCAAGACGGAGTAAGACGCTCTCTCTTTATAAGACGTCTTTGCTCGATGACGTTCAGCAGTTAAAACAGCTGTCTGTAATTCCTCTGGTTGACTATCTGATCCTTGATTTCGACGATGACGGTCTGTTGGAATTGATGTATCTTATGGATAACAGCTCCGATGCGGAACAGCCGTTTAAGGTCAACCTCATAAAAATGGATCCGTCCGACGATGCGTTTCATTTCGTTTGCGAGCTGTCACTGCATCAGTCGGTCAATCTTCCGTTGAAGATCAGCTACGATATCAGAGTGCTCAGATGTACTTTGTATGTTGACTGTGTCAATGCGGATGGAACCTACATGACGGAGATCTTTTATTACGACACGGAAAAGGCGCTGTTCTCAAGAATGGTAAATGCCGGCGGGGCTGAGCTTTCAGAGCTAACCGTTCGCAATACGCAGGTGTACTGTGCCGATATCGATAACGACCGAATCGTTGAGGTGCCTGTGCAGCGTGAATGGGACGGTGCGACCGTACAGTATCCGGAGGCTGAAAACTCTTTGCCGATGAGCGTGATCGAATTCACCAAAAGACAAGACAACGAGCTTTTGCCTTTGAACGTATCGTATTTCTATGCGCCGGACGCGCAATTTCGATTCCGGACCGATGAGTTCCTCGATGAATACGTGGCTTCTTATGACGCAACGGAGATGATGCTGCAGATGTTTACGCGTGATGAGAATGCCTCTCCGTTGTTTTCCGTGCAATTCGTACCTCTCGCCGCGCATGAAGCCGCTTTCAATATCATAATTACAGAACCTGAAGTATCGTTGTTTACGGAAAAACATATCAAGAGCTTACTTGAACTCATTAATTGAATAAGGGGGATGTTTCGTTGAAAAGGATACTTGTTGCGGAAGATGAATCTTCGATCCGGGAATTTATAGTGATCAATTTGAAAAGAAACGGTTTTGACGTGCTTGAAGCGGAAAACGGTGAAGAAGCGCTGAAGCTGTATGATGAATACGGGGGAAATATCGATGTCGCGCTATTGGATATCATGATGCCTATCATGGATGGGCTTGAGGTATGCAAACAGCTTCGCAAAAAAAACAGTACGATCGGCATCATCATTCTTACCGCTAAAACGCAGGAGATGGATAAGGTAACCGGGCTTTTGGTCGGAGCGGACGATTACGTAACCAAACCGTTTTCTCCGTCGGAGCTTATGGCCCGTGTGGACGCGATTTACCGCAGAGTAACCGTCAACAAAGAATTTGCCGAAAAAAACCGGGAAAAAAGCAATATTATTGAGCTTGGCGATTTTACGCTGAACCTGAGAAGCCGGACGCTGACGAAACGCGGCGTTCCGATCGAACTGACACAGGTGGAATTTCAATTGATCGAGTATTTCTTTAATCACCCCGGCGTGCCGCTGGAGCGAACGGAACTGCTGAACCACGTATGGGGCAGTATGTATTACGGCGATGAAAAAGTGGTTGACGTAAACATACGGCGTCTTCGCATGAAGCTGGAGGACGATCCCTCTTCCCCGAAGCATCTTACAACGATATGGGGCGTGGGATATAAGTGGCTGATTTGAAAACTGGAGTGCGCGTATGCTGAAAAGCGGTATCACAAAGCGATGGATCCTTACAACTTTGCTTGTTATTTCGGTTATTTTGCTTGCGATCGCAATCGCCATAACGTTATCGGTTCGTAAATACTATTATTCCACCGTAGAGCAAAAGCTGCAGGCTATGGGGCAGAGCAGCGCCATTGCGGAATATTTCAACGGTTACATCAACGTGCCGAACGATACCTTTGCCGCAAGGGCAAGCGATTATGCGCAGAATTTCTCGGAGATCAATACCGCGTGGGTATGGATCTATAATAAAAACGGGGAAATCATTATTACGTCCACCGGTTTTCCGGCCGAAGCCGCCGACGACAACGATTATCAAACGGCCATGTCTTCCCCATCGGGGCGCGGGTTGAGTGAGGGATATCTTGCCTCCGGAGAGAAGTTTATGGCGCTCACAGTGCTGCTGCCGAAAACAGGGGACAACAGCAACGGCGCAATTCGGTATCTGATCTCCATGCAGGATATCAATCACAGGCTTCGCTCCGTTGCCGTGGCTGTGTTCAGCGCGGTTCTGTTCGCGCTCGGTTTGGTTATTATATCGGGTTTGTTCTTTATCCGGTCCATTCTGGTTCCGGTAAAAAAGATCAACGACGCAACAAGACGAATCGCCGCCGGCGACTACTCCGGAAGAATCGAAGCGGCGAACCGGTATGACGAGATCACGGAGCTGACGGAATCCATCAACTATATGACGGATCAGATTTCAAGAACGGAAACGCTGAAAAATGATTTTATTTCCACCGTTTCACATGAGCTGCGCACACCACTGACTGCGATCAAGGGGTGGACGGAAACGCTTCTTACCCTGAACGAGACCGGCGATGAAACCCTGAAGCAGGGGTTGAAGGTGATCATGTTTGAATCGGAACGTCTGTATTCCCTTGTGGAAGACCTGCTTGATTTCTCCCGTCTTGAAAACGGCAGCCTGCAGCTGCGCATTCAAAAGATCGATATTCTCGCAGAATTGGATGAAGCCGTATTCGTATTGCGGGACAGGGCTATTCGAGAAGGGATCGACCTGTTTTACAGCACCCCGGATCTTCCTGCGCCTGCAAATGCGGATCCTGACAGAATCAAACAGGTATTTGTGAATATCCTCGATAATGCGATCAAATATACGCCCGAAGGCGGCAAGATTTCAATTATCGCGTCCATTTCAGGCTGCGAGCTGCGAATAGAGTTTTCAGATACCGGATGCGGCATATCCGAAAAAGATCTTCCGCATATCAAAGAGAAATTCTATAAACCGAACGGCTCGGTCAAAGGCTCCGGCATCGGACTTGCCGTATGTGATGAGCTTGTTTCACTTCACAATGGCAAGCTGAATATTTACAGCAAATTGAACGAAGGCACAACGGTAGAGGTTCTTTTACCCCTAACGCCTTCAAATGAACGGAAGGATTAACAGGATGAGCAAAAACACTTCATGCGCAAGAAAAAGTTCTGTCGGCGGTCAGGCACTGATCGAAGGGATCATGATGAACGGTCCGAAGGGCAGCGCGATCGCTGTGAGAAAAACGGACGGCAGTATTTTTGTTGAGGAACAGAATTTCAAGCATATAAAAGATAAGTACAAAATACTCGGCGTGCCTTTTATCCGCGGGATCGTGAACTATGTGGAAACCATGCTGTTTGGCTATAAGTGCCTTATGAGAGCCGCCGATCTTTCCGGGCAGCTGGAAGCTGAAGAAGACCCCGAAAATATGTCGAAGCTCGATCGTTGGCTCAACGATCACATGGGGCCGAAAATGATGGGCGTGATCAGCGGCGCTGCCATGGTGATCGCAGTTGCGGTCGGTATCGTATTGTTTGCTTATTTGCCCACATTGCTGGTAGACCTTGCGGATGCGCATTTGTTTGCTTCAAAGCTTTCGAGCTTCCACGCGATATTTGAAGGCATTATCCGCGCCGCTGTTATCGTTCTTTATATGTTTATTGTATCTCGCCTGAAAGATATCCATCGGGTTTTTATGTATCACGGTGCCGAGCATAAAACGATCACCTGCTATGAAAGCGGAAAAGAACTCACCGTTGAGAACGTGCGCGGCTGCAAACGTTTTCATCCGAGATGCGGAACGAGCTTCATTTTTATTATTATCATCGTAAGCATCATCATTTCTTCTGTTGTTTTGCTTCTGTTCCCCGTGTTGAATGGAACGAATACCGTGATCCGTATTCTATGGGTGCTGGTCAAGGTCGTCGTTATCATTCCGATCGTTACGGGGATCAGCTATGAAATGATCAAATATGCGGGCCGTCACGATAACGTCGTTACGAAGATTTTTTCCGCCCCCGGCCTTTGGATGCAGCGCATCACGACCGCTGAACCTACGGATGAAATGATCGAGGTGGGAATTGCTTCTCTGAAAGCGGTTATCACCGACAACCCCGAGGACGACACGATCAAATGACCTATCGTGAGCTTGCAAAGAAGGGCGCCGGCATTCTTGTTTCTGCCGGGATCGACAACGCCTTGAATGAGGCTGAGAGCCTTCTGTGCTTTTTGCTGAAATACAGCAAAACCGATTTCCTTTTGCATCGCGGCGCTGAGGCGGATGAAAAAACGGAAGCGAACTATCTGCTTCTGATCGGAAAGCGTGTGGATCGCGTGCCGCTGCAATATATTATAAGCAGCGCGCCTTTTCTCGGGACGGATTTCGAAGTCGGAAGCGGCGTTTTGATCCCGAGGCCCGAAACGGAGCAGCTGACACAGATATGTATCGACATGATCCGAAGCAATGGCTACCGTAACGTGATCGATCTTTGTTCCGGCAGCGGATGTATCGGGATCAGTATTGCGATGCATTGTCCGCAGACAGAGGTTTGGCTGCTGGAAAAATATGCCGACGCAATCGCGTATTTGAAAAAGAACATACCAAATAGTATCGCTTCAAGAGTACATACTGCGCAAGCCGATATCCTTACGTGCGATCCCGCGGATTTTCCTCTCCCGGATCTGATCGTATCGAATCCGCCGTATATTGCTTCCGGTGAGATCGCTTCTTTACAGAAGGAAGTTCAGGCGGAACCCATAACAGCCCTTGACGGCGGAGCGGACGGCTTGATATTTTACAGGAATATAGCGTCGCGTTGGGCCGCAAGGCTCTGTGCCGGCGGATGTTTGGCTTTGGAGTGCGGTGAAACACAAACGGAAACGATCGCGCAAATGCTGCCATCGGCCGTACGGAAAGAGATCGTTTCCGATATCTTTGGTTTGCGGCGATTTGTTATTGCTTACTTTTAGAATTCGGAGGATTTTATGCTCTCATCTTTGATTCGTACGCTTCTTTCCGGAGAAGCCCCCGGTATGGGGATCATCGTTCAGTTTTTTGCGATCATTTTCATCGCGCTGTGCTGCTTCCCGATCCATGAAAGCGCGCATGCGTGGATGGCGGATCGACTTGGCGATCCCACCGGACGTCTCAGCGGTAGGATCACGCTGAATCCTTTGGCGCATCTGGATATTATCGGTTCTCTTATGATCCTGTTGTTTGGGTTCGGTTACGCGAAACCCGTTCCGGTGAATATCAATAATTTCCCTCCGAAAAAAAGGAAGCTGTATTTTGCATTGACGGCGCTTGCCGGACCTGTTTCCAACCTGCTGCTCGCGATCGTGTTTTCACTGTTGAGCAACCTCTTTATGGCACTGATCGCATCCCGCGGAACAACCACGGTGCTCAGCGTTGCCATGTATTTCTTCGGCGCCGCTGCGAGCGTTAACGTTTCGCTTGCAATATTCAACCTGATCCCGATCCCGCCGCTTGACGGCTCCAGAATCCTTATGGTTGTTTTGCCGGATCGTATTTATATTAAATTTTTGCAATACGAACGGTATTCCATGTATGCTTTGTTTGCCTTGATCTTTATTTTTAATCGGATCGGCATATCTCCGATCGGCTGGCTTTCTTCCGTTGTATCCGCAGGTATCAATTGGATCACGTATCTGCCTTTCTCTCATTGGATCGGATAAATACCCGAAAAGGAAAGAATTTACTTGACTGAGATCAATTATAAACTGGATGTGTTTGAAGGTCCTATGGACCTGCTGCTGCATCTGATCACAAAACACAAACTGAATATTTACGACATTCCCATTTTTGAGCTTGTTGAGCAATACACGGCCTATATCAGGGCCATGCAGGCGCAGGATCTTGACGTTGCCAGTGAGTTCCTTGAAATGGCAGCCCGGTTGATTCACATAAAATCCCTGTCTTTGCTTCCCGTTCACGAGGAAGGGGAGCAGCTGCGCCGAGAGCTTTCCGGCGAGCTGATCGAATACGCCGCTTGTAAGAAGGCTGCCGAAGCTCTATCTTTGCAAACCGCGGGCTTTAACGTACAAACGAGAACGCCGGAACCGATCGAGAGCGATATGACCTACACCAGGATTCACGATCCCATTGAATTGCTGAACGCCTATATGCGTGTTATGGGGAAAAAACTGCGTATGCTCCCCCCGAAATTTGATGTTTTTCGTCCTCTGGTGCAGAAAAAAATCGTATCGGTCTCTGAAAAAATCAAATCGGTCGTGTCTTTGCTTGCGCATAAAAAACGAATGCGCTTTACAGATCTGCTGCATTCCGCAACCAGCCGTTCCGAATTGGTTGCAGTATTCCTTGCGGTGTTGGAATTGGCAAAAACGGGAAATATAAATGTAGACGGCGAAAAATCTGATTTTTCTATGGAATTGGTATCTGTGCCGGAGGGGGATCTTGACTTTGACTGACGAATCAATGAATTTCAAGGGGACTGTTGAGGCCATCATATTTGCGTCCGGCGAACCGATCGACAGGCTCAGGCTGATTGAAGCGTTGGATTGTACGCCTGAGAAATTGGACGGCGTTCTGAATGAGATCAAAAATGAGTATGACGACCGGGAGAGCGCCGTGCAGCTGCTGCTGCTTGGATCGAAAGTGCAATTCGCTACCAGACCGCAGTATGCGGCGGCGATTCGCAACGTTCTTGATTTGAAAAGGAATCAGCCCTTATCGACCGCTGCGTTTGAAGTACTTGCGATCATCGCATATAATCAACCCGTTACAAAGGCTTTTGTTGAGCAGATCCGAGGCGTTGATTGCGGAGGCGTTATAAATACGCTGTGTCAGAGAAATCTGATCGAGGAATGCGGCAGATTGGATCTTCCTGGGCGACCGCTGATCTATTGTACTACGGCAGAATTCCTTCGCTGCTTTTGCATGTCTACCTTAGCGGAGCTTCCGGAAGTACAGGATCAGCAAACGGCTGCCGAAGTACTGCAGTCTATTCAGCCCGTGAACGGTGAAATCAGCGGACAGATGTCGATTCTCTGAAGTTGGAGGAACATAAATGATCGTACTGAAAATTATCGGTTGGGTCCTGCTTGGTATCCTTGCGCTGATCGTACTTGCCCTTTGCGTAAAGGTAAGATTCCGTATAGAATACTCCTCCGAGAACACCTCTGTTCTGTTGAAGTGGCTCTTTCTTAAAATCAGACTGTATCCGACGAACGGTAAAGGGAAGAAAAAGAAAGAGAAAACACCGGAGCCGCAGAAAGAAGATAATACAAAACCGGAGAATACAGAAGAAGCAGAAACGCAGAAGCCGAAAGAAAAGAATGATCTGCTGCAAACGCTGTATAACGCCGAAGGTATCGACGGATTGATTTCCATTTTGCAGAGCGTGCTCGGGTATACAAAAACGTTTTTCGGTAATATGATCCGCGGCTTTGTGATCGATGAATTGTATCTGGATGTGCGATGCACGCGCTCCGACGCGGCAGAAACGGCAATTTACTACGGTGAGGTTTGCGCTGTTTTGTTTCCTTTGCTTGGCGCGCTTGCCGCAAAATGCAGGATGAAAAAATATGATTTTAATATTTATCCTGATTATATCGCCCGTTTCAGTGAAGCCTCTTTTGTAACTGCATTCCATTTTACGCCGATATATTTGATGGGGATAACGCTCGGTTATGTATTCAAACTTTTATTCGGTGTTCTTATCAAGCTTGTTGTTAAAATTTCCGGTGCGAAAAAAACGGAAGGCAACCGGAATAAAAATATAAAATCTGAAGAAAAGAGTGAAGCAAAATGAAAGAACAATCAGCAGCAGGAATCCTCGCTACCACGATCGAAAAAGTGCGTCAGCTTGTGGACGTAAGCACCATCATCGGTGAGCCCATTCATCTTTCCGAAGAAATCACGGTCATTCCCGTATCTAAGGTCACCTACGGTTTTGCCAGCGGCGGTGCCGATTTTCCGTCTAAATCCAATGCCGAGCTTTTTGGCGGCGGCGGCGGCGCCGGCGTTACGATCAACCCCGTGGCCTTTCTTGTACTGAAAGACGGAGAGGTTACCTTGAAGCATATCACGGCGAACGATAATGCGGCAGAACGCATCGTGAATATGATCCCGGATGTGATCGATAAGGTTTCCGGCATTGCCGATAAAGCCAAATCCGGTAAAAAAGCAGAGTAAGATCCCACTGATCCTCGCTTCTTTTGCGCGAGGAACGGGGCTCGGTAATTAACCAACATGGAAGATAAAATCAGACTTCAGAAATTTCTTGCTGAGGCAGGCGTCGCTTCGCGCAGAAAGGCGGAGGAGCTGATCGCGGACGGCAAAGTGTACGTTAACGGGCGTGCCGCGCAGCTCGGAGATAAAGTGGATCCGAAAAAGGATTCCGTAACTCTGAGCGGGAAAAGAATCAAACGGGAAACGCAGAACGTTTACTATATGCTTTATAAGCCGCGCGGTTACGTTACCACTATGCGTGATGAAAAAGACCGCAAATGCGTGGCGGAACTGATACGGAATGTAACAATGCGCGTTTATCCCATCGGCCGCCTGGACCGGGATTCCGAAGGCTTGCTCCTGTTTACAAACGACGGCGATTTTGCAAACGCCCTGATGCACCCGTCAAGGCATATTCAAAAGGTGTATCGCGTCAGTGTGCGCCCGGCGATCACAGAGGCCCAGATCACGGTGCTCACCTCCTCTCTGATGATCGACGGAAGAAAAACCATGCCCGCGGAGGTCAGAGTTGTTTCACGCGAGGCCGATAAAAGCACCCTGGAGATCGTTTTGTATGAAGGCAGGAACCGTCAGATCCGACGGTTGTGCGAAGAAGCCGGCCTTGAAACGCTGCGGCTGAAACGCGTATCGATCGGTCAGCTTTCGCTCGGCAAACTGAAACCCGGGGAGTATCGTGAACTCAACCCGGGTGAGGTTGCCGCGCTGAAAAGGGAATCCGGAAGTTACTGAAAAGGATGTATACTATGATCAGAAGTATGACCGGTTACGGCAGAGCTGTCGGCGTGGACGGCGGCATGAGCGTGACCATAGAGCTTAAAAGCGTGAATCACCGCTTTTTTGAGTTTAACGCAAAGGTGAGCAGAGGCTATTCTTATCTGGAAGAAAAACTGAAGGGGCTTGTGCAGCAATACGTTTTCAGAGGCAAGGTGGATTGCTTCGTTCAGATCGAAAACGAGGAAACGCAGGATGGCGTTGTGAGCATCAACGCGTCGTTGGCTTCCGGTTATTATGAAGCGCTTCGCACGCTCTGTGAAACATATCATCTGCACATGAGCGACAACGTAGATATTCTGGCTTCTCACGCGGATATTTTTAACGTAAAAAAGCCACCCGTAGATGAAGAGAAGATATGGAGCTTTGTAAAAGGCGTTGCGACGCAGGCGTTGGCCTCTTTCATTGAAATGCGCGAAACGGAAGGCGAAAAGCTGAAAACGGACGTGCTTTCCAGAGGAGACGCGATTCTCTCGTGCGTGGATTTTATTGAAGAGCGTTCGCCGCAGACGGTTGCGGAGTATAATGAAAAGCTGAAAGCCCGCATAAAGGAGCTGATCGGCGACGCGGCAGTGGATGAACAGCGTTTGCTTACCGAGGCCGCCGTATATGCGGATAAAATCGCCGTTGCAGAAGAAACGGTACGGCTCAGAAGCCATATCGATCAGCTTCGCACGTTTTTTCAATCCGAAGAACCAATCGGCAGAAAACTTGATTTTTTGGTACAGGAGATCAACCGCGAAGCGAATACCATCGGTTCCAAGGCCTCGGATATCCCGATTGCCCGGAAGGTGATCGAGATCAAGGCCGAAGTTGAAAAAATACGCGAGCAGATCCAGAATATTGAATAAACGCTATTGCGTTTTAGAACACAGGGGAAAGATATGAAGTTGATTAATATCGGATTCGGCAATATGGTAAACGCGGAGCGTATCGTTTGTGTCGTGAGCCCGGAATCGGCGCCGATCAAACGCATCATACAACAGGCAAAGGATCAGGGAAGATTGATCGACGTAACGCAAGGCCGTAAAACCGCGTCTGTTATTTTGACCGACAGCGAGCATATTTTGCTTTCTTACCTGAAGGCTGATAAGATTTCCCTGCGTTTTGAGGAGAATCAGGAGGAATAATAATGCAGCAGGCGTTGGTGCCGAAAAAAAACTGTTTGTTTGTGATTTCAGGTCCTTCCGGATCAGGGAAAAACACCGTATACGACGGCGTAAAAGCATTGCTGCCGTCGGTCACGCATACCGTATCCGCAACAACGCGGGCGATGCGCCCCGGGGAAACGGACGGGGTCGACTATTACTATATGAGCGTTGCGGATTTTCAGAGAGGAATCGAACGCGGCGAGTTCCTTGAGTACGTTCAGTATGGCGGCAATTATTACGGAACTCTGAAAAGTGAGATCACAAGACTATCTTCGGAAAACAGAATACCTGTGCTCATTATTGAGGTGAACGGGGCGCTGCGTATCAAGCGGATCTACCCTGACGCTACCACGATCTTTATTGTTCCGCCCTCCGCGAAAGAGCTGGAACGTCGAATCAGAAAAAGAGGACTCAATACGGAGGAAGAACTCCGCACAAGAATGGCTATTGCGCAGGCTGAAGTTGAAATGCGCGAAAAATATGATCATTGCGTCGTAAACGACGATTTGGAGCAATGTATAAAAGAAGTATATTCTATCATAAAAGAAGGAGCATACCAGAATGATTAACATCGATTTGAAACCCATGCTGAAGGGCGGCATCAGCAGATATTCTCTTTGTGTTGCCGTTGCGAAACGTTCCAGAGAGATCAACGATGAGATCGTTGAAAAAAGAGAACGCGAAAAAGTGATCACCGAAGGAAAGCCTGTAAGTATGGCTGTGGAGGATATCCTCTCAGGCAGATATATTATTCAGGAGAGCGAAGAAATCAAGAACTATTGAGGTGAAAAGCCTTGCCCTCAGTTCAGATTGCAAATATCGGAGTTGAAAACTGCGCTTACAGCTTTGATTCTCTTTTCAGTTATCTGATCCCCTCCGAGCTATCCGGCGACGTATGCGAAGGGGTTCGCGTTTTGGTGCCGTTTGGAAAAGGCAACACGATCCGCCAGGGATTCGTGTTTTCCGTTGCGTCTGTGGATGAGGACGCGGCAGGTTCCTTTAAAAGCATTTTATCTGTTCTCGATCCGCAGCCGTTGCTTGACCGCGAAATGGTTCTGCTGGCGGAACACATCAGGGAGCGGACCTTTTGTACCTATTTTACGGCAGCCAAAGCGTTGCTGCCGGGCGGAATGTGTATGAAAACGGAGAACGTTTATCGTGTTGCGGAGCATACGGATCAGCTGCCTGAAATTCAGGACCCGGACGCGCAGCGGTTGATGACATTGATCGGGGCGGCAGGGAAGCCCTTGCGCGAGAGCCTGCTTCTGAAGCAATGCGGTCTCGCATCTGCGGCTGCGCTTACAAAGCTTGAAAAAACAGGTTACATTACAAAAGAAACCCTCGCTTTCCGGCTTGTTAACGAGATCACCGTAAGAATGGTCCGGTTGACAGAGTCCGCTCGCGCAGGCGTCAATGAAGTGAAAATGACGCCGAAGCAAAGATCGGTGTATTCGTTGCTGTGCGATATCGAGACGGGGTCTGTGAAGGAGATCTGTTATTATACCGGCGTAACGCCGGGCGTGGTCAAAACGCTTGAAAAAAACGGGATA
>CAMVBR010000004.1 GCA_947165755.1 uncultured Clostridia bacterium | reverse complement strand
CCGTCTTCCAGCAATACGGAATTCAGCTTTCTGGCCCTGAAATCAAATGCGAACGTACACCTTGCGGTTTTGATTTCCACAACATATTCGTCCTTTTTATGGATTGAAAATTGCGGTGAAGCAAAATCTCTGCATTTCACACATTGAGTCGGGTCATCCAGAAAGACGCTGCCGTTCTGCACTTCCACTCGAAGCAATCTGTCGGTGATCACGGTAAGACGCACACCGTTCTTTTTTATAATATTTTTTTCATCCGCCGCGGCAGAAGAAGTATAAAAAAATCTGTCCCAGAATTGATCCATATTTTCATTCCTCCAATATTTTTATCATATATGCAATCTTGTTTTTTGTCAAATATTTTTTGGAAAATACTTGTATCGGCATTCCAAATATGATAAAATTCTTTTATAAATGTTCAAATTTTTTTCTGAGTTTTTTTAAGCATTTTGTTTCGATCCTGCTTACGTAAGATCTGGATATGCCGAAAAGCTCCGCGATCTCATTTTGCGTCATGGGTTCCTTTTGATCAAGGCCATAGCGCATGATAATAATGCTCTTTTCTCTCGGATCTTCTATTTCATCGATCAGCTTGTAGAGCTTTTTTATGTTTTTCTGCAAACATATTTCGTCCAGCACAGTATCTTCCTGCGCGATCACATCCATCAGGGTCAACGGATTTCCATCGGCATCCTGCTCTATCGGCTCCTCCAATGATACGTCCATAGATACTTTTCTCCGATTTCTGAAGAACATCAATATTTCATTGTCTATACACCTTGAGGCGTATGTAGCCAAGCGGACGCCTTTCGATGCGTCAAAGGAATTGATCGCTTTGATCAATCCTACGGTTCCAATGGACAAAAGCTCTTCTTTTTCAGCATTCGCTGCGTAGTATTTTTTGATTACGTGCGCCACAAGGCGCAAATTCCTCTCGATCAGAATGTCCTTCGCCTTTTTATCTCCCTTGGCCATACGCTCTAGATACATCGCCTCTTCCGTTTTTCCAAGCGGCTCAGGGAAAGAGAACGTATCTTCCAAATGAAGCGCAAATATCATTATTTTCTCTATCAGCATTTCAAACATACAGGCTTCCTCCAAGCAGATTTCATAAAATATTTTATGCGGAATCTATTGGAATTTTGTTTGTACTTATTCAGCATCGGAGATTTTTACAATGAAACACCGCTTTTCTGCATTTGAAATTTGTCCGGCGGTCTGCGCTGCGGGTGAAAACTATATTATTTGCGTTCCCACTCCCGTTCCCGTTCTTATGAGCGTTTTTATTGCCGGGGAAGAATTTACGAACGATTTTTGCGGCGTTAAAATCAGCAGCACGCACGTTCAGAAATTCACGGTACCGCAGGCGTTACTGGATCGGGCCAAAAAATATACGGTCGTGTATGAAATCATATATCGCGAGGCATACTCTTCAAAAAAAGAAGCGCCTGTGCGTGAGAATTTTGCTTTTCAGCCGATCGAAAAAACCGACGACATTCGTATCTACCATCTTTCAGACGTGCACGGAAGAAAAGATCCTGCCATATCGGCCGCGCAGTATTTCGGCAGCGCGCTTGATCTTCTCATTTTAAACGGCGATATTTCCTCCAGTTCACAAACGGTTGAAGAGACGCTTTTGCCCCTGAAGATCGCTTTTTACGTTACAAAAGGGCAAAAACCTTGTATTATCACACGCGGAAATCACGATTTACGCGGCTTGCTGGCGGAACGCATCGATGAGTTTTATCCTCTCGATCACGGTTTGTTTTATTATTCGGTGTATCTTGGCCCAATACGGATCATGGTTCTTGATTGCGGTGAAGATAAAAATGATGATCACTCAGAATATGCGGGAACGATCGCGTTCCATAAATACCGGCAGAAAGAAACCGCATTTATTCAAGATACGGTCGCATTACAGGGAAGGGAAAAGCCCCGCAGCGATAGATATCGCTTTGTACTGTCCCACATCCCCTTTATGCATACAGATTACGATCCGCAACGGGGTGTGCACGAATTTGACATCGAACAGGACACGTACAGTTATTGGGTGAAGCTCTTGAACGATAATTGGAAACCAGATTTCGGGCTGTTCGGACATATCCATCGCATCGGCATGATCCGGGGCGAAGCAAAATTCAACGAAAAAGGTTTTGCTGCGCCGATCGTTTTCGGCGGCAAGCCACTGGATGACGACGTTTTTGGCTGTGCGATCCGCTTGAAAGACAACAGGGCTGAGATCTCTTTCAACGGAAAGGATTGCACGCCCGTGCAAAAGTGTTATATTATGTTTTAATAACTTCGGAGGCAACAAAATGAAAAAAACGATCGGTATTATCTTGAGCGCATTGCTTTTGATCTCAGTATTCTCTCCGGCTGCATTAGCAGCCGACGATGGGAAAGAATACCCAACCATAATCGTTGCGGGGTATTCGTCTTCCAATCTTTACATCGGTGACGATCAGGTTTGGAAGCTTGATATGGACGAGGTTCTGAATACTGTTCTTACAAAGATTGCGAAGATCGGGCGCGGTCTCGGCGAGCTTGCGCTTCAGCGCCCGGACTATTTATCAAATCTCGTTGGTCAGGAAATCGTAAATCTTGCGGGGGATCTTGCGTGCAATCCCGATGGTTCCAGCATCAACGATATTACCACGTATTATCAGGATGCGGAACATACGCAATTTTCTTATCTGTACAAGAACGAAGGCGGCGCGCATGTGCACGAGAGCGTTATCATGGCTGACGTGGCCGCCCTGTACGGCCCCGACGGCAACGACCATGTTTTCAGTTATCAGCAGGATTTCAGAATGAGCATGGTAGATTGTGCCGCTACGCTTGATCGGTATATTGATTCCGTTCTTGCATTTACCGGCGCCGATAAAGTGAATATTTTCGCTGTGAGTCACGGCGGGCAGACTGTTGCCGCTTATCTGGCAATGTACGGCCTGGAGAAAAACGTGATCCATAATATCGTGATGAACGTTCCCGCTATCGGCGGCGCGGCGCTTGCTTACGACTTGATGAGCGAAACCGTCGTTTTTGACGAGGAGACCCTGCTTTATTTCATTGAAAACGGTCAGATGATCGAAGAGGATATCAACTGGCTTGTTCGCGCCAACCAGTTCGGTATTCTCGACGACGTGTGCAACATTATCATGCACAGTTACGCAAAGCAGGTCCTCGGTTATTGGGGCAGCATCTGGGATTTCATCCCCGCGGAGTATTACGACGATCTCAAGAACGAGATGCTCGACCCTGTTCTCAGTGCGGAACTGATCGAAAAAAGCGATTATTTTCACCATGAGATTTTAGCGAACATGACGGCGACCCTCAACGCCTGCGTAGATGAAGGCATGAATATTTACATCGTTGCCGGCTGCGGCATGCCCAGCGTAACGGGATTGCAGCAGCAATCGGATGCGATCATCCGCGTAAAGGATTCCACCGGTTCCGATTGCGCGCCTTACGGTTTGCGGTTCGGCGATGGTTATCTTCAAAAGGGAAGCGTGTGCCGAAATACCGAACACAACCACCTGTCTCCGGATATGGCGATCGATGCCTCTACCGGTTTTCTTCCGGATTACACATGGTATATCAACGGCATGTTTCACGGTATGTCATGGAAAGACCGGTACACGATCGATCTTTGTAAGACGCTGATTCTTTCCGATGAACGGATGAACGTATACAGCGACCCCGCATTCCCACAGTTTAAGTACAGTTCCAACCGAAACTATTCGGTTACCGCCGCGCTCGATCGTTCCGCGCAGGGGTATTGGACCGCCGACGACTCTGCAATTACCATCACAAACCTCTCTCATAAATATAAAATGCGTTTGATCTCCGTAAACGTGGAGGGCGCCGACGTTTCTTTTGACGTAAAGGGACTTGTGTATCTGGATCCGCAGAAGTCCGTTACGCTTCCGATGAAAGGCAGCCTGCCGGAGCGTAGTCTGACAACGGTTGATATTACTTTAGATTATACGCTGCTTGGCAGCATCACGCCCCGCGGCAGCAGAACGCTCGTCTTTACGGTAATGAACGGCACGCCGACGGCTTATAACGCACAAAGCCCTTACGCGCCTCAATATCATGAAACGGCATTTGAACAGAATTTGCCGGCGAATATGCAAACAGCGCTGAAAAAGCTCGGGTTGTTTGATTGGCTGAAAATGCTGATCAACTCGCTGCTTACCATCTTGAGAACGATCAGGATCGGCTGACCGATGCAATAATTCAAAGTTAGGAGAAATACAGGCAATGAGAGAAAGCTCAAAAGCAGCCCTTGGCGGTATTATAGCGGCGCTCTCCGTCAGCATGATGCTGATAACCTATATTTCTCCCGTTTTGGTATATACCGCGCCTGTTTTTGCAGGCATGTTCCTGCTCGTTATCGTAGAAGAGATCGGCTACCACTGGGCATTCGGCACCTTTGCGGCGGTAAGCCTGCTCTCGATTTTTATGATAGCCGATAAAGAAGCCGCCGTTTTTTATACCATGCTATTCGGGTATTATCCGATCCTCAGGGAGTTCATCTGCGGTAAACTGAAGAGCAAAATACTGCTTTTTCTTCTTAAACTGATCATTTTCAATGCAGCCCTGTTTTCTGCTTTAGCCATCTGCAACTACGTTTTCCATATCGATTACAGTGAGTTTTCAGACGGCGGTAAGATTCTGGTGGTATTTTATATCGCAATGATGAACGTCATTCTTTTTCTTTACGATATGCTGATCGCAAAGTTCACACTGCTTTATAAAAAACGGCTGCAGAAGAAAATCAGAAAAATGTTCAAGTAATCAGACAACCCCTTCTTTTCATATAGTCACATAAGAATATTCTTATCTGTTGGTGATTCTATGAAAAAAATCATTTGCCTTCTTTCAGCCGTAACGCTGCTTTTCTCAGGTATTTTTTTGGTAGGGAAGTCGACGCAAGAAACGATATCGGAAATTACCTCACATTCGGTTTTGCAGCTCAAAAACACCGTGATTCTTGACGCCGGGCACGGCGGCGAAGACGGCGGCGCCGTAGCCGCCGACGGGACGATGGAAAAGGATTTGAACCTTGCAATCTCAAACGCGATCGCCGGGTATTTTGAGCTTTTCGGAATACCGTATATCCCTGTGCGTACTACCGATATCTCCGTCTGTGATGAAGGGCTTACTTCAATAAAGGAACGAAAACGGTCTGATATACTGAACAGATATGCCCTCGTAAACGATACGCCGGATGCTGTATTGCTCAGCATTCATCAGAATATGTTTTCCGAACCGAAATACTACGGCACGCAGGTGTTTTACGCCGGAGGCGACCCGACCTCGGAAAACCTTGCATCCACGATCAGGGAAGCAGTATTGACGGGGCTTCAGCCCGAAAACACAAGGGCCATCAAACCGTCAACAGACAGTATCTACTTGTTATATCACGCAAAAACAACGTCTGTTCTTGTAGAATGCGGTTTTCTTTCCAATGAAAATGAACTGCAGAAGCTCAAGGATGAAGCGTATGAATCACAGATCAGCTATTTTATATTCAAAGGAATGCTGCAATATCTAACCACACAATAAGGAGTCTGTCATGCCCCCAAAAGCAAAAACCGTATACGTATGCTCCGAATGCGGCTATGTTTCACCGAAATGGAACGGGCAATGCCCGGAATGCGGGAACTGGAATACATTTGTTGAAGAGATCCAAACGCCTGCCTCCGGCGCTCAAAAAAAGAACCCTGCCTCGATCGGCACTGTAAAAGCATATAAACTCAGTGAAATCGAGCAGGAATACGAACACAGATACGACACAGGTTCAGTTGAACTCAATCGTGTGCTGGGCGGGGGACTTGTAAAAGGCTCCATCGTATTATTATCCGGCGATCCCGGTATCGGCAAATCCACGATCCTGCTGCAATCCACGCAAACATTAGGAAAAGAAAATAAGATTTTGTATGTTTCCGGAGAGGAATCTCCGCATCAGATCAAACTGCGCGCTTCCCGACTTAAGGTAGCAACGGAAAATCTGTTTATCCTTTGCAATACCGACGTAGAAGCTGTGTCGGAGTATATAAGATCGGAACAACCGGGGATCGTGATCATCGATTCCATTCAAACGATGGCAATCGAAGCGATCCATTCGCTGCCCGGAAGCATCGCGCAGGTGAGGGAATGCGCGAATCTGTTGATGCGGCTTTCCAAATCGTTGAATATACCGCTCATTCTGGTAGGTCACGTAAATAAGGACGGAAATATTGCAGGCCCGAAGGTGTTGGAGCATATCGTAGATACTGTATTGTATTTCGAGGGTGAGAAAAACTTGTCTTATCGCATTCTGCGAGCTGAAAAGAACAGATTCGGTTCCACAAATGAGATCGGCGTATTTGAAATGAAGGACACCGGCCTTTGCGAGGTCAAAAACCCATCCCAGGCCTTGATCTCAGGAAAGCCTGTTAACGTACCGGGTTCGTGCATTGCTTGCGTTATCGAGGGCTCAAGGCCGATCCTTGCAGAGGTTCAGGGGCTTGTATGTCAATCAAACTTCGGAAATCCAAGACGCACCTCCAACGGTTTTGATTATAACCGCGCGGCTATGCTTATAGCCGTTCTTGAGAAACGCGCCGGTTATTTCTTAGGTTCATCTGACGTTTATCTGAATATCGCGGGCGGATTGAAAATTGACGAACCCGCGTCGGATCTTCCGGTTGCATTATCCATTATATCCAGCCTGAAAAACGAAAATCTGCGCGATGACGCCATCGCATTCGGGGAAATCGGTCTGGCCGGTGAAATCAGAGCCGTAAGCTTTGCCGAGATCCGTATTCGTGAGGCCATCCGTCTCGGATTAAAAAAATGTATCATTCCCGCAAGAAATCTGAAAGAAATCAACGATGACCTGAAACGGCAAATCGAAATCATCGGCGTAAATAATATCCGCAAAGCGTATCAGGAAGCTATAGACTAACAAAGGAGAATCATTATGAAAAAAGAAATGCAGCGCGCCGCGATCTTCAGAGCAAATCTGATTCTTATAACGGTAGGTATCGGTACGATCCTTATGATCCGCAAATTCACGAAGGCGAAGGACTGAAACGCATGCTGAAGGAGAGCCCTGAAAATTTACACATAATTATACAAAATCAATATTTTGTATAATTTAGGGGAGCGAATGACGCTATGAATAAAGAATATTACAGCACCGTCCCCATTACAGTACGCAGCTTTCTGAATTATCAGTCTACGATCAAAAACAAATCGGAAAACACGATCGATCAATACTGCCTGGATCTTCGCATGTTTTTGCGATTTGTTTCTGCGAATCATTCCGGCCGCTTGATTTCAAACGATGAAGAATTAGACGCGATCGATATCACCGGAATCGCGCCGAGCTTTTACCAATCGGTTACGCTTGACGACGCTTACGCCTTTTTATCGTATTGCCGCAACGAACGATCCAACAAAGAAAAGGCTCGCGCGCGTAAGGTCTCCTGCATTCGCTCTTTCTTTAAATATCTGAAACTCAACAATATAATTGAGGACAATCCAATGATCAATCTGGATTCTCCCAAATTAAAAAAATCTTTACCGAAATACTTAACCGTTGAACAGGCGCAAAAGCTGCTGATGGCCGTCTCGGGCCCACATAAAGAACGCGACTATTGTATTATCACGTTCTTTCTGAACTGCGGTATGCGGTTATCCGAGCTGGTATCACTGGATTACAACAAAATTGTGATCAACGGCGACAGCGCCTTCGTGGTGATCACCGGCAAAGGCAACAAAGAGCGCACTGTGTACCTGAATCATGCCTGTATTGCCGCGCTGAATGCGTATATGAAGGTGCGCCCGAAAGACGGTGTGAAAGCATCCGACAAATATGCGTTGTTCCTCTCAAACAGAAAAACCCGTATATCTCCGAAAACCGTACAGCATATTGTGGACGTATACCTTGAAAAGGCCGGTTTGGGCAGCATGGGCTTTTCCGTGCATAAACTAAGGCATACGGCCGCAACATTGATGTATCAAACAGGTGAAGTGGATCTGCTTGAATTAAAAGAGATCCTCGGTCACGAGAACCTGAACACCACCCAGATTTACACCCATCTGCTGGACTCCAAGCTGCGGGCTGCGGTTGAGGCCAATCCGCTGGCGGATTTTACACAAACCCATACAGGGTCAGATGACGATATAAAATCGGAATAATACAGCACCGGTACTTTTTACCGTACCGGTGCTATTGTCATCAATAATGATCATTTATAAAGGACATAAAATTCAACCAGTCTTTTCTCCCCAGAAAATGCACCCCGAACCTTTTATAATAACCGATATCACCGGTCAGGTCGCCTGCGTCAACGCCATACGTTTTCTTTCTTCCGGCGTATCCTGTTTTATTGTAAACCTGCCACGCCGGCGAGGCGCCGACACAGGAATTTTGCTCTGAAGCCGGATCCGCCCAATCGTCTTTGCCGGCACTGTTCACCAATACGTATCTCGGAGCGATGGCACCGATCAGCATATGCTGGTCAAACGGCATTTGCGCTTTGTTTTCAGCGTATTGCTTCATGTTTTCACAAAACCAATAAGGAAACGTGCCGTAAATTCTGGAAACGGATTCCGCGCCTTCACACCATGTTCGTGAATACGCAGCCCCCATACAGCCGGAATCGTTAGAGCATACGTATCGGATGCGGGTATCGTTGGCTGCGCACCACAGCGCGGTTTTTCCGAGGCGCGAGTGGCCGATCAGGGCAATATGATCACTTGAAATATCCTCTCTTTTTATCAAATAATCCAGTGCGCGGCTGATGCTCCAGGCCCACATGCTGATTTTCCCCGCGTCATGGCCGCTGCCCGTGCGTGGTATAAAGGCAGCGAGTTTATCTGAAAAATCAGCGGAATCGTTTGTTATATCATTATGATAAATAACGGCAAGCGCAAAAGCATTATCGACGATCTCTTCTGCCGGGATATATTCATGCGGCAGCTGATTACTGAAATTGATTGCGATGATCAAAGGTTTTTTTCCTGATTTTACAGGCACCATCAACTGCAGTGGAAATGAAAAAACGCCGGTTTCAAACTGACAGCTGATTTTTATTTTATAATAAATCGCATTGCCGCTGCAGCAGCGGTTCGTTTCTTCAATGATCTCTCCGGTCACCGGAACCGGGTCGGGCATATCGCCATACGCATTTTTCTGAAAGATATCAAGGATCTCTTTCCTTCTTTTGCTCATTTTTTCTTGTGTATCCACAACTGAACCATCAGCGAATCTCATCAGCTCCGGAACAAACCGCATAATCATAGCCTCCCGATATGGTTTACATCTATTTCATTTTATCATATTTCCCTTTTCCGTCAATGCGTTTGCACAATTTTTTTAATATCCGCTTCCCTTCCTTGTTTTTTTTCTCATTCCATGTTAGAATGACAATAGCATTTCTTTATGGAGGTTTTGTTTATGTCGCTTGGTCCATGTATCAAAATTCGTACCGGAAGCCCTGATCTGTATTTGGATATATACAAAGGACACTTTGCTACTTCGCACAGCCACATGAATTATTATATTGATATAGCCTCAAACAAATCCAATCTGCGCGAGGCAGACGCCATTGCGCATGTATTATCGGAAACCTTGCGTTATACCACACACGTGAATACGATACTTTGTCTTGATAATATGGAAGTGATCGGCGCTTGCCTTGCAAGGGCGCTTACAAAGCCCGACCGTTTCAACATAAATACAGATAACAATATTTTTATTCTTACACCGGAGCACACAACTGGCAGTCAGTTGTTTTTCCGTGATAATACCGCGCCGATGATCACAGGAAAAGATGTGTTGATCCTTGCTGCGTCCGTCGTTACCGGATATACGTCGCAATCGGCCATTGAGGCAATTCGATATTACGGCGGCAATCCGGTGGGGATCTGCTCTATTTTTGCAAATATCAATGAATGCGATACGCTCCGGGTTTATTCCGTATTCAACACGAAGGATCTTGAAGGTTACGTTACAAGCTCCGCCCACACCTGCCCCATGTGCAAGCGTGGAGAAAAAATAACGGCGCTTGTGAATTGCTTCGGATGCTCAGCGTTATGATACAAAACATATTTGTTATTATACAAAATATTGATCCCGCAAACACAATTATTTGCGGGATCTTTTTTTATTCAAACGTCAAGACGTACGATATCATCGAACGATTCACGTTTGACGGCAACGTATGATTCACCTTGGGCAAGCATTACGATCGGCGGACGCGGGATCCGGTTATAATTGGATGCCATAGAATAATTGTAAGCCCCTGTGGTCAGCACAGCAAGTATGTCGCCGCGCTTCATATCTGCCGGCAGCATCACGTTGTTCTGTATGATATCACCGCTTTCACAACATCTTCCTACCACAGAGCATTCCATATCGAAAGGCCTGTCCGTTCGATCTGCAGGCAGTACCGTATAAGCGGAACCGTACATGGCAAACCGAACGTTATCCGTCATGCCGCCATCCACAGATACATAGTTTTTGTAACCGGGGATCTTCTTAACAGAGCCTACCGTATACAACGTCATACCTGCATCCGCAACAATGCTGCGGCCGGGTTCAAACAAAATGACAGGTATGTCAATCCCAAGCAATTCGCATTTTTCGGCGATCGACTTCCCTACCGCTATGATATTTTCCCGAATATCGATGGATGGATCTGTTGGAACGTAGCGAACGCCGTAGCCGCCGCCGAGGTCAAGTTCTTTGGCAGTGAACCCCGTCTTCTGCTTGATATCCGCTATAAAAGAGAGCATTACGTCTGCCGCGCGCAGATATACGTCTGAATCAAACACCTGCGAACCAACGTGACAATGGAATCCACGCAAATCAATACTGTCTTGCGCAAGCGCGAGCCTTGTGATCGCCTCCGCCATTCCGGTTTCTATGGCGTTGCCGAACTTGGAATCCACTTTTCCCGTGGAAACGGCGGCATAGGTATGGGGATCGATACCGGGCGTAATACGAAGTAATATCTTCTGCTGAATACTGCGCTCTTTCGCTTGCGCCTGAATCGCAAGAAGCTCTTCTTCGTTATCAACAACAAAATACCCGATACCGTGATCCATTGCAAAGGCTATATCTGCATCTGTTTTGTTGTTTGAATGGAAGTAAGCGTTCCGCAAGGGGTATTCTGCCTTCAAAACAGTGTTGATCTCTCCGCAGGATACAACGTCGATCCCCAAACCCTCTTCATTCATAATTTCGTAGATTCGCTTGAATGAAGCGGCTTTTGACGCAAACAACACTTTTGCTTTTTCGCCGAAGGCTTGTTTTACAGCGGAAAGATAAATTCGACACCTGTTTCGGATACGGTCTTCATCCATCAAGTATAACGGCGTGCCGTATTGTTGAGCCAGATCACAGGTATCCTGCCCGGCAAAGAGCAGGCGTCCGGTATCGGAAACAGATACGTTTTCACAAATCAGATATTTTCTGTCCATAATTAACAATTATAAAAGGTGTGCTCTGAGTTCTTCGGCAGATAGCGGTGAAAGATCGGCCGGAGCGATATCAAATACCGTAAAACATCCGTTCATACCGCGCGCATGCATTTTGTTGATCGCTCTTGCGAAAGCGACCAAGGCGCTGGAGGTGAACTGCGGGTTGGAATCGAGCTTCAGGCTGTATTCGATCACGTGGCCGCACTCTTTGTTAAGCCCGGTTCTGCCCGTACGGATCACGCTGCCGCCATGCGGAAGCGCGCTGTGCTTTGCTTTCATCTCATCCATAGAGATAAAGGTTACCGTAGTATCGTAATCGGCAAAGTAATTCGGCATGCTTTTGATCTCCGCTTCGATTCTTGCCTTGTCCGCGTTTTCTGCGGCAACCACATAGCATTCACGGGTATGCTTTTCTCTGGTGGTGAGCTGCGGATTTTTGCCGCTTCTTACCGCATCCACAGCAGCGGGAACGGGAACCGTATACTGACGGGCGTCAACAACGCCTTCGATCCTGCGGATCGCATCGGAATGTCCTTGACTCACCCCGCGGCCCCAGAAAGTGTAATCCTGGCCGTCCGGAAGAATCGACGCGCCGTAGATCCTGGCGATGGAGAACATGCCCGGATCCCATCCGGCGGAAATCAAGGCCGTATGACCGTTCGCAGCCGCAGCTGCGTTTACCCGGTCAAAATGAACCGGAATATTCGCATGCGTATCAAAACTATCAACCACGTTGAAATACTGCGCAAGATAGGGCGTCATTTCCGGAAGATCCGTTGCGCTGCCGCCGCAAATGATCAGAACGTCTATTTTATCCTGAAAAGACAGAATATCATCCGCGATGTAAACAGGAATACCGGTCAGTGTTTTTACTGTGGAAGGATCGCGACGGGTAAACACCGCGATCAGTTCCACGTCGGGATTCTGTGTAACGGCGCATTCCACACCCTTACCAAGATTGCCGTAGCCGTAAATTGCAAGTTTCATATCTCTTCTCCTTTATTTATTATCGATAAGATCGTTCATATTGTATAAACCGGGCTTTTTATTTATGATATACTGCGCTGCCGCCAAAGCGCCTTCGGCAAACAAAGCTCTGGAATGCGCTTCATGCTTCAGTGTGATCGTCTGATTCTGCGTTCCTACGATCACTTCATGGATCCCGGTAATATTTCCCATGCGAACGGCATGGATCCCGATTTCTTCGGGTGTGCGCTTGGAAACGCCGCTGCGCCCGAGTTTTTTGATCGCGTTGTTTCGCACCTGTTTGATGGCGTCAAAAATAGCAAGCGCAGTACCGCTCGGCGCGTCAACCTTGCGGTTGTGATGCGTTTCCACAATCTCGATATCTGCCTCAGGGAATGCGGCGGCCGTTTGTTTCGCCAATTCTATCAAAAGCGCAATGCCCAAAGAATAATTCGCCGCGTAAAAAATCGGGATCTTCAGAGAAGCGCTTTTGATCAGTTCTTTCTGTGCGTCCGTATGCCCTGTGGTTGCAAGCACCAAAGGCAAACGATTGCTCGCACAAAAATCAAGCAATGAATCGGTTAAAGAAAAATGAGAAAAATCGATCACGCAATCGACGTTGGTGTTGGCATTTTCAAAAGAAGCCGCGCACGGAACACATTCAGAACCGTCCGCTTTGATATCCACACCGGCGCAAAGCTGCGCATCCCGAACCCCGGCTTGGCAGAGCTTTTGAACCTCTTGCCCCATAAATCCTTTGTATCCGCTTAAAAGGATCTTCATTGTACATATTCCTCCGTCAGATCAGCTTTTGTTCACGCATCAAGCCATAGAGCACCTGCGCGTGCGCTTCTTCCATCGGCGTCAGAGGAAGGCGAAGATAGTTTTCGCCGAATCCCATGGCTGCACAAGCGGCTTTTACCGGGATGGGGTTAACCTCACAGAACAAGGCGTTGATCAAGGGAAGATAATCGAATTGCATTTTTGCCGCACCTGCAACGTCGCCCGCAAAAAACTTTTTGCACATTTCGCTTGTTTCTTTCGGCATGATATTGGAAAGCACGGAAATCACGCCTTTGCCGCCCAAAGAGAGAATGGGGATCACCTGATCGTCGTTGCCGGAATAAATATCGATCTGATCGCCGCAAAGCGCTGCCGTTTCAACGATCTGCGATATATTGCCGCTTGCTTCTTTTAACGCGGTGATCATCGGATGCTCCGCAAGCGCGGCAATCGATTTCGGCAGAAGATTGCAGCCCGTACGGCTTGGCACGTTATATAAGAAGCACGGCTTTGTTGCGATATCGGCAATGGCGGCAAACGATTTGATCAGGCCGTTCTGTGTGGCTTTGTTGTAATAAGGCGTAACGAGCAGCACGCCGTCCACACCCGCGTCACAGGCATATTTCGTGAGTTCTATGGCATAGGCGGTATCGTTTGAGCCCGTACCGGCAATAACGGGAACCTTATTCGCAACACGTTTAACGCAATAGCTGATCACTTCTTTATGCTCGTCATCTGTGAGCGTAGAGCCTTCGCCGGTAGTACCCGCTACCACGATAGCGTCAATGCCCTGCGCAAGCTGCCAATCGATCAGCTTCCCAAAGCTATCATAATCCACACCTTTTTCCGTTAAAGGGGTGATGATCGCGGTACCGGCGCCTTCAAAAATCGTATTCTTCATTACGTATGCTTCCTTTCTTATAAAAAAACGGATATCCGCGAAAATGCGAATATCCGTTACAGTGTACATCATATTCTGTGACGAATAGCACTCCGCATCGATGAATGCGACAGCAGAACAGATCTTCTCTGAGCTGCCAACAAGAGCTTTGCCAAGGCTCTCATTTCGGCGCCGTCACCTTTCTTCCGCTGCTTTGGCAGCATCAATGCGGAATACTGATTTCAGGCGCGCCTCTATCGTTTTTTTGAATTTTAGCACAAACAATTACTGTTGTCAATAGGGATTTACTTTTTCTGCTCCCAACCGGCAAAAATATCGTCGAAGTGATACACGTTATGCTCTTCCTTGGTATGATTCGTATACCAGACCTGCGCGAAGAAGGGATTCGTTTTGGCGATCTCATCGTAATTCCAGGTCTTTTCGGGCAAATAGCATTCAGGGCACCAATGACCGCCGAGCAGGATCAGGTTGGGGCTTGCCTCAAATTCAGCGCCGCAGCAGCCGCACTTCCATTTGAGCTTTGTTACGAGATCGCCCTTTTCCATAGTCTCGCTCAGGCATTCGCCGCCTCTGAACGCGGCAGCCTGCTTCATATCGTCGATATCCAGCTCGCTCTTGGGTTTGGATTCATCGTAGCCGTGATCCAGCAGATATTTCTGCGCCGCTTCATTGCTCTTATCGGGGCTTTCCAAACGGAAATCTTCCCACTTGGACGGAATCTTGAGATAATCCTCATAGGAACCGAAATAGGCGGACATTCTCACGGGATCCTTGGTTTTTACCCAGTCGAGCGTGCCCCACTTCGGCGTGAGAGCGATCTTTTTCATAAACGGCTTTGCAGCTATACCGATCGGCTTTTTGAACGGCAGCATTTTGGGAATGCGATAATAGAATTCCACCTGCTGCGCAAGATGGTCAAAATAATCCTTTACGGGAAGATTTGCTCTGAAATGAAGGTACTCCTCAAGCACGTCGCCGTCGGCATAATACTGGCCGTGGAAATTCTTCACGGTAAACCAGTTCGGATCGAACAGGTTCTTTGAAGTACCGAGGCCGATGCTGCCGAGAAGCAGCTCTTCAAACTCAAAGTTCGTAAGCCGGTATTCTTTACCGGAGCCGATGTTATAGAACCTACGGAAAAATTCTTCGGGAAGATCTTCCGTTACGAAATTGCTCATCAGGCGGCCTGCGTCCTCAACGGTGCACCATTCCAGCATGCCGTTGAGCGGCACGTGATACATGATGGGTTCCATGTTATGCAGGATGGCAGGATAAAGAATGCCGGACTGACGCATGACGACCCAATGCTTGATACCGCTTTCAACGAATACTCTTTCAGCCATGACTTTAGAGATGGCATAGTGATCGTAAACGGAAATTTTGATGGGATCGCCGCAGCGGCCCCAGTGAATGGGCGTATTACGGTCGCCGGTCTCGGCAACGGAACCGATATAGCAAACCCTGATCTCGTCAGCATTTGGCTGCGCAAGCACGGCCTTAACGATATTTTCGGCTGCGCCTACGTTGACCTTTCTCGTGGAATAGGGCTTATAATCGGCCTGGGGAGAAACCATACCGCCGATATGAAGCACGTAATCCACACCCGTGATCCCCTTGAGGATGGCATCGTAATCGAGGAAATCGCCCCAGATGATTTCCACGTTCTTATCACCCATATAGGGCTTCAGGAGTTCTTTATTTTTATCGCTGGGTCTGGCAAGGAAATTGATTTTGATATCCTTGTGCTTATGAAGCTCCAGGAAGGACGCCCACCCCATGTTGCCGGTACCGCCGGTGAGAAATACGGTTTTCATAATAGTGCTCCCCTTTCTTTGATAGACAGACTTTGATTATACCGTTAAATGGAAATCTCCATTGCCGTGTCGTAAAGCGAAAGATCAATGGATTTCTTCATATTCAGCGCTTCGAAAATATCATAGTCGATGATCTGCTCTTTCTGCATGGCAACAACGCGGTTGCCGATGCCGTCCAGCAGAAGATGCGCGGCGTAAGAACCCATCTGGCTTGCCACAACGCGGTCTTTGCAGGGAGGCGAACCGCCGCGCTGTACGTGGCCCAAAACCGTGGCTCTCGATTCAACGTTCAGCTTATGTTCGATATATTTGGCAAGCGAGGCAACGCCGTTGATGCCCTGCTCTTCCAGCTTTTCGTTGACGCCCTCGGCAACAACGATCACAAAGTGCTCTTTTCCGGTTTTTTGCGTTCTGCGCATTCTGTCGATGATATCCCGCTCAATATTGAACTCCATTTCGGGGATCAAAATAGAGGTTGCGCCAACTGCGATGCCGGCATTCAGGGCAAGATAACCCGCTCTGCGCCCCATCACTTCCACGATGGAGCAGCGATCGTGAGATTCGGTCGTATCACGGATGCGGTCTACCATATCCATGATCGTATTGAGGCACGTATCGTACCCGATGGTATAGTCGCAGCAGGCAATATCATTGTCAATGGTGCCGGGTACGCCAACACAGTTTATACCGCGCTCACTCAGATCTCTTGCGCCGCGGAAAGAACCGTCGCCGCCGATCACTACGATACCCTCGATGCCGGCTTCTTTGCAAACGGAAATCGCTTTCTGCATGCCTTCTTCCGTTGCGAATTCCTTACAGCGAGCGGAATACAGCATGGTGCCGCCCCGATGAATGATATCGGAAACGCTTCTAAGGTTCATCTCAAACATGTTTCCGCTGATCAGGCCCGCGTATCCGCGACGAATACCGAGGACTCTTGCGCCATTTTCCACACCCGTTCTCACAACGGCACGGATCGCGGCGTTCATGCCGGGGGCGTCGCCGCCGCTTGTTAATACAGCAATCGTTTTCATATCTTCCTCCAGAATTGAATAGCTTTCACTTTTAACGTCATTATATTATATTATGGCAAAAAAAGTCAATAGAGAATTAAGTGCGCACCACAACATTCTTCTCGCCGAGCAACCGCACCAACCCCTTGATAAGCGCGGGGTCGGCAGAGGTGCCGATTCCGCAGCCGTAATCCTTTGCCTTGGTATCATCGTAGAACAGTACAAGCGGCAGCGGTCCGTTGAAAATACTGCACATTTTCTTTGCGCGCTCGCATTCCAACGACGCGGCGGACGGCACGCGAAGATACACGCCTTTATGCGCTTTTTTCTGCGGCTGCTGCGGTTTTGAATCCTCCTGCGGCGCTGTTTGCCGGCTTACGGCATCGGATATCGGAGATACGGCAGGCGCGGGAGACGAGGGCGCAGCATATTCCGTTTTCTCCGTCTCAACCGGATCTGTTTCCACCGGCAAGGTTATTTCCGGCGTATCCTCGGATTCCAAAGGCGCCAGGCTTTCATATACGGACGCCGCGCTTTTCTGTACAACATAATCGCGCTCGGGCATTTTATAATTCTTTGCCCAGAGCACATCTTTGGGAATATCCTCCTCCGGCTTCACGTCCTCGCAAAGCAGCTTCGGGACTTCATCGTCTTTCAAAGAAACCTTACCTGCGAGCAATACGATATTATCTTCTATCAGATACTGCCCGATTTTATCGTACATTTTCGGAAAAACCAAGCATTCCACACTGCCGTAAACGTCCTCTAAAGTCAGGAAAGCCATGGTCGTATTGTTCTTTGTTATTTTTTTTCTCACTGTTGACAGGATACAAAGAATCTGAACCTTGTCGCCATCATGATAAGGCGTATCGATATCCGTAAGGGATGAGCTCGTAATATCCGATGTTCTTGCGCAGTACAATGCACGGCTCAGATCCATATATTCCGCAATGGGATGGCCCGACATGTAGATACCCGTTGTCTGTTTTTCACCCTGGAGCAGTTCTTTTTTAGACATTTCGGGAATATCCGGCGCTTTCACCTCAACAGCGGCCGCAAGGGTCGCACTGAGATCGAAGAAGCCGATTTGCCCTTCAATTTTATTCTTTTTTTCACCCTCCAGCTGCGTCAGGATTTCGTCGATCATGTTCATCATCTGATTTCTGTTCAGACCGAAGCAATCGAGCGCACCGCTCCTGATCAGATTTTCAATGGCGCGTTTGTTGAAATCCTTGCCGTAGCATCGCTTACAAAAAGAATAATAGCTTGTAAATACACCGTTTTCTTCGCGTTCGGCAAGAATGGATTTGATCACACCGCTGCCGAGGTTTTTGATCGCCAGCAATCCGAAACGCACGTTATCGCCGACGACCGTAAACGTTTCCATCGATTCATTTACACTCGGCGGCAAAACCTGAAACCCGAGGTTCGTTTGGCATTCGTTGATATACCCCACGACTTTGTCGGTATTATCAAGTACGCTGGTAAGCATGGCCGCCATAAATTCCTGCGGGTAATAATAACGGAGCCAGGCGGTCTGATACGTCAGCAGCGAATAGGCGGCGGAATGGGATTTGTTAAAGGCATACGACGCAAAGGACGCCATATCGTCGAATATTTTGTTCGCGGCCTCTTCGCTTACGCCGCGCACGAGACAGCCATCGCATTTGGAACCGCCGTCGGTACCGTCGGAGCCGTGAATGAAATACTGCTTCTGCTGCGCAAGCACTTCCGGCTGTTTTTTCGCAACGGCGCGGCGCACCATATCTGCGGCGCCCATGGAGTAACCTGCAAGCTCCCTGAAGATCTGCATCACCTGCTCCTGATAAACGATGGTGCCGTATGTCACGTCCAAAATCGGCTTCAGCTTCGGCGTATGATATTTGATGGATTCGGGATGCTTTCTGTTTTCAAGGTAAGCCGGAATGAAATCCATGGGACCGGGTCGATATAGTGCGATCACGGCGATGATATCTTCAAGGTTGTGCGGCTTCATATTGATCATAAGCGACCGGATGCCCGCGCTTTCACACTGGAACACGCCGAAGGTACCGCCTTCGCCTAACATCTTGTAAACGTTCGCGTCATCCACATCGATCTTCATGATATCGAAATCCGGATCTTTTTTTTGGATCATATTCACCGCGTCGTTGATCACGGTAAGCGTACGCAACCCGAGAAAGTCCATTTTCAGCAGACCGAGCTTTTCCACCCAGCCTTTATAATACTCTGTTACCACCGCGTCGCCGCTCTTGAACAGCGGCACGTATTCGTCGACAGGCTTATCGCAGATCACCACGCCGCAGGCGTGCATACCTGTGTTGCGCGGCATCCCTTCGATTTTGATGGACGTATCGATCACGCGCTTCACGAACGGATCGGAATCATACATCTTTTTCAGATCCGCATTGCTTGTGAGAGCTTTTTCTATCGTCATATTGAGTTCCGCAGGGATCTCTTTCGTGATCGCCTGCGAGCGGGAAATATCCATCCCAAGCACACGCGCAACGTCGCGCACCGCTCCCTTAGCCGCCATCGTACCGAAGGTCGCGATCTGGGCCACGTGATCTGCCCCGTACCGACGAACCACGTAATCGATCACTTCCTGTCTGCGGTTGTAGCAAAAGTCGATATCGAAATCGGGCATGCTGACGCGCTCCGGATTCAGGAAACGCTCAAACAGCAAGGAATAACGCATGGGGTCGATATCGGTAATGCCGCAGGTATACGCCGCAATACTGCCGGCGCCGGAGCCGCGCCCGGGGCCGACGGGAATACCGACGCTTTTCGCATAATTGATGTAATCCCAAACAATAAGGAAATAGTCGATAAATCCCATCTGATGGATCACGCCGAGCTCGTAGTTCAGCCTGTCCATGTACTCCTGCGGGTAGTTTTCGCCGTAGCGCTTTACCATTCCCTCATAGCACATATTTTTGAAGAACTCAAAGTGATCGGGATTTCCGGGAATTTCAAAGATCGGAAGTTTCGTATTGCCGAATACGAACTCAATGTTGCAGCGGGCGGCGATCTTATTTGTATTTTCTATCGCTTCCGGCACCTCGGGAAACAGCGCAGCCATTTCATCGCCCGATTTCAGGTAAAACTCATCGGTCTCAAAGCCCATTCCGGTGTCTTCTTCGATCGTATGCTTTGTGGCGATGCAAACGAGGATCTTCTGAACTTCGGCGTCTTCCTTTTTGATATAATGGGCGTCGTTCGTAGCAACCAGCCCGATCCCGAGCTCACGCGCAAGTTTGATAATATACGGATTTGTACGCTTCTGATCCGCAAGGCCGTGATCCTGGATCTCAAGAAAATAGTTATCCGTTCCGAACAGATTTTTATACCACAGCGCGGTCTCCTTAGCCTTCTCATAATCGTCCTTCAGCAGCGCCTGAGGAATTTCACCTGCAAGGCAAGCAGAGAGGCAAATCAATCCTTCATGATGTTTTTCCAATAATTCATGGTCGATCCTCGGTTTCGTATAAAAACCTTCCGTCCAGGCGGCGGAAACGATTTTGATCAGATTCTGATAGCCTTGCTGATTTTCACAAAGAAGGATCAGGTGATAACGCTCGTTATCCAAACCGTGGACCTTATCAAATCTTGTACGCTGCGCGACGTATACCTCACAGCCAATGACCGGATGTATACCTTCTTTTTTGCATGCAAGATAGAAATCGACCGCGCCGTACATAGCCCCGTGATCTGTCATTGCCAGCGAGGTCATTCCCAGCTCTTTTGCGCGCGCAACCAAAGGCTTGATACGGCAGGCGCCGTCAAGCAGAGAATACTCGGTATGTACGTGCAGATGTGTAAATTCAGTCATTTTGCTTCTTCCTGTTATTTAATCTTTTTTGCTCTGACCGTAATAGGCGTTTTTCCCGTGTTTTCTGAGATAATGCTTATCAAGCAGGTGCTGCGGGATCGATGGAACGTCATTGCGGATCCGGGCTGTTTTCAGCGCCATTTCGGCAACGATCTCAAGCACCGCGGCGTTGTATGCGGCGGCTTTTGCGTTTTTGCCCCAGCAAAATGGGCCGTGCGATTTTACGAGCACCGCGGGAACCGCATTTTCATCCGTATTTGTTTCATGGAAATACTCGGCGATCACAAGACCGGTGTTCTTCTCATATTCGGAATCCACTTCGGCCTTCGTCAGCTCCCGCGTGCAGGGTACGGCGCCGTAGCAAAAGTCGGCATGGGTGGTTCCGAGGGCCGGAATAGCCGCGCCGGCCTGCGCAAAAGCAACGGCATTCACGGAGTGCGTATGCACAACGCCGCCGATCTCGGGAAATGAGGAATACAAAACGGCATGCGTTGGGGTATCGGAGGACGGAGACAGCGCGCCGTCGATTTTTTTGCCGCTGAAATCGACGATCACCATCATTTCCGGCGTCAGCTCTTCATAGGGCACCCCCGAAGGCTTGATGGCAAACACCCGATTTTCCCTGTCGCATTCAGAAGCGTTCCCCCACGTAAAAGGCGCGATCCCGTATTTATATAAAAGCATGTTCGCTTCATACGCTTTTTGTTTGATCTCTTCGTACATTTCTTTTCCCCTTATATAACGTTTGCACTGCTGCGGGCAGCGGTCAGCCCCGCTTCATATCTTTGCATATAAGCGGCAAATCCGGCAGCGTCTTGCGCATCCGGAACGGCAACGGTTACTTCAGCGCTGTTGAAAACGCGGTTGTTCAGATAATCGCAGAGCGACTCCCCTGCCGTCTTTTTGCGCATATATTGGGCAAGGATCGCAATTCCCCACGCGCCGCCCTCTGCGGCGGAAGACATAACTGCCACCGGAATACCGAGCGCGCTTGCCATCAGTTTTTGCGCAACGTCTTTTGTCTTGAATAAACCGCCATGCCCGAGGAGCTTTTCCACGGACACGTTTTCCTGTTCGGTCAGGATATCCATACCGAGTTTCAGCGACGCAAAAGAAGAATACACGAGGCTGCGGCAAAGGTTGGAAAAACCGAATTTCGCGTTCGGCGTTCTGAGCAGCATCGGCCTTCCCTCTTCCACGTTGATGATCGGTTCCCCCGAAAACAGATTATAACTTACCACACCGCCTGCGTCCTTTTCGGCACACAGCGCATTTGCGTAAAGCATATCGTAAATCTCGCTCTTTTTCGGTTTGCAGCCGAATTGCGCCAGCAGCTGAGAAAAGAGTTTTATATATGCGTCGATATCGGAGGTGCAGTTATTGCAATGCACCATCGCCACGGGTTTTCCGTCGGGCGTGGTGACCATATCAATTTCCGTATACACTTTTGAAAGGGCTTTTTCCAACACGATCATAGCGAATACGGAAGTACCGGCGGAAACGTTGCCTGTTTTTTCACCTATGCTGTTTGTGGCGGTCATACCGGTACCGGCGTCGCCCTCCGGCGGGCACAACTCAACACCCTGCGCCAAATCCCCATCCGGATCCAACAGCGCGGCGCCGGAGGCCGTAAGGAAACCGGCGTTTTCACCGGCGCAGAGAACCTTCGGAAGGATCTGACGGATTTTCCATGGAAAGGCGTCCTCCGCATGCATAGCGTCAAAATGAGCAAGCATGCTTTCATAGTAATCGTTTTTCGTGCTGTCGATCGGGAACATACCGGAGGCGTCGCCGACGCCGAGCACTTTTTCTCCCGTGAGCAGATAATGGATATATCCGGCCAGCGTGGTAATATACGCAATGTTTTTTACGTGCGGTTCGCCGTTCATGATCGCCTGTTCCAAATGGGCGATGCTCCAACGCTGCGGGATATTAAAAGAAAAAGCCTTCGTCAGTTTTTCCGCGGCGGGCCCCGTGATGGTATTTCTCCAGGTACGGAACGGCACCAGAAGCGTATCGCTTGCGTCAAATGCAAGATATCCGTGCATCATGGCGGAAATACCGATACTTCCGATTTTTTTAAGCACTACGCCGTATTTTGCGGCTACGTCTTCCTTCAAAGCATGAAAAGCGGCTTGCATGCCGCGAACGACTTTATACAGCGGGTACGTCCATATCCCGTCAACCAGGTCGTTTTCCCAATCAAAATTGCCGGCGCCGAGCAGCACACCGTCATCTGAAAGCAATACCGCCTTAATACGCGTGGAACCAAATTCAATACCGAGTGAAGTGGATCCGCCGATCAGTTTTTCTTTACAATCCATATTTATTGCTCCTCCTTTGTTTCCACAGGTTTGACCGCTTTCGCGTAAATTGTTTTGTATACGTGATAAATAACGAAGCCCGGAGCTGCAGCCGGTGGTTTTTTCAGGTTCCTGACTTGCGTAAAGTCTACCTCTGCTTTCCCTCTGTCCCGAACGGATGAAAACCAAACGGCGATCCCCGCGGCATATTCGCAGGCGTTTTCCGTCGGCTCGGCTCCGTCCGTGCAAAGGATCACGTGCGACCCCGGCGCTTTCTGAACGTGGAACCACAAATCTGTTTTTCTTGCGGTTTTCAAACTGAGCTTATCGTTTTGCAGATTATTTCTGCCTACGAGGATCCGAAAACCATCCGGGGCAACAAATGATAACGGCGGCAGAGAAACAGACTTGTTCTTTTTCCCTTGTTGCGTTGTTTTTATAAAACCCGTCTGCCGAAGTTCTTCTCTGATCTCACTGAGTTCGGCAAAGGATTCGGCGCGGCTGAGCTCATCCTGCACGCTTTGCAGATATTCCAACTCGGCCAGGGCTGCTTCGATTTGTTCCGCGAGCACCTTTTTTGCGGTCTGCGCTTTTTTATAATCTTTATAGTATTTCTGAGCGTTTCTCTGTGGCGAAAGCTCGGGATATGCCTTGATCCGTTTGGTTCTGTTTTCGTCGTAATAATTCTGTATCTCGTAAACGTCGACGCCTTTGGGTAAAAAAGGAATATTGACGTTTATAAGTTCGGCGCAAATCCGTTTCTCTTCGATCTCGGCTTCGTCCGGGAGTTCCGCGCGGCGAACGTTGATCTTCTTTACGGTTCTTTCAACCAAAGAATGCACAAGCCGGAAGAGATCTTCCGCTTGGGCGCGCGCGCGCTGCTTTTTCTCCCGCTCCGTATAAAACAGATCCAGCAGAAAAGAAAGAGATTCGCAGTGATTCATTTTTGCGTTGTTTGCCATGTAGGTAAGCGGCAAAAAAGAAAAATCAAGCAGTTCGCCGTTCTGATCAGTAAGATAACAGGGATTCGATTCGCCGGATCTGAGAAGGCAGACCAATTCCGAAAGCTCCTTCTCCAATCGGTCCCATTGCGGGTTCGTTAGTTCTTTTACAGGCTTATCCCCCACGCAAACTCTGTAAGCGAACTCTTTTGAAAGCGTAGGAGAAAAACCTGAAATTGCGTTCAGAATTGCGCCGGAAAGCATTTTCTCCTGAAATGCCCGAATGCGTGCGATCGCCTCCGTTACAGGTTCCGAAAGGAGGTCGATCTTGTCCTGCGAGGGCGGAAGAACGTAAGGCCGCTGCGGCAATACCTCCCTGTAAGAAGACCTCGTGAGATCCACCCGTTTCAGGGAATCAACGATCATGCCGTTTTCGTTGATCAGCACACAGTTGGAATACTGCGCCATAATTTCGATCACAAGAGTATATTTCACACGATCGCCGATTTCATTGGACCCGCGAAGATCAACAAAAAGAATACGATCGGACCCCTGCTGCCGAATCTGCTCGATCACAGCGCCTGTGAGCAGTTTTCTGAACAGCATACAGATCATGGGAGGCTTTGCGGGATTTTCGGGAACGTGATTTGTGAAATTTATACGGGGTGCGTTCCCGCCGACGGAAATAAAGAGTTTTTTTATCCCCGAACGGGAACGAAGAACGAGCACAAGCTCGTATTTCGAGGGAAGATAGATTTTATCAATTTTAGAGCCAACCGCAAATGCGGCAAGCTCTTGTTTGATCATATGAAGAAACAGACCGTCTACTGCCATAATTTTGATTTTTATATCGTTATTATTGTTTGCATACGCGGATATTCCAATATTTGCGTATCGGGAAAACGGATCGACAGCTTATCGCATAGGACGTTTACGATCGGATACTCCGTCTCATAATGCCCTGCAGCGAACAAAGAAATTCCAAGTGCGGCGGCATCAAGAAAATCATGATGATCCGCATCCCCGGTGATCAAAGCGTCGCAGCCAAGCGCAGCAGCCTCTTTGTAGAACTCACCGCCGGATCCGGCGCACACGGCCGCTTTGGCAACTTCATTCCGGCCTTCCATATATCTGACCGCGCCGCCAAGCCTTTCTTTCAGCAAACAGGCAACATCCGCCGGACGCATGGATCCATCGAATCTGCCGACGTTAAGAAAACCGTCGGCCACAGCTTCGCCGCATTTTTCAAACGCAGGAAAAATCAATCCGCAAAGCGTATCGTTAACGCCGCCGGCGCACTTATCAAGATTTGTATGCGCGCAGATCACACTGATATCATTTCTGATCAGAGGCCGCAATACCGAGTATTCCGGAATCGATTTTACAGCTCTGAAAATCACCGGATGATGCGATACGATCATATCACACCCCTGCGCCGCTGCGTAATTCGCGGCTTCAACCGTGAGATCAAGACAAACGAGGATCCTGTTGACCTCCGAATGCGGCGTTCCGAGCAGGATTCCGCTGTTATCCCATGAAGACTGCGAATCAAACGGAGCAAATCCGTCGATGAAAGAAAATACATCTCCTACGTTCATCTTGAGGTCTCCTTCTCGTAATACGCAAGCACAGAGGAAAGCACACTCTGTTCATCCGTATTTCTGTTTGCGGATTTCAGGGCGTTGAGTCTGGTTCTGATACGGTCAAGCTGTTTTTTTACGATCTTCTGCGCGTTCCCCGGTTGATGAAGCAAGGTTCCGAAATAGTAGTACCCCTCGCACCCCGGATCCTGCAAATCATCCCATACCGCGGATATACTCAGATAGTACCTGCCGGTATCCTCTGTAACGGTTTCCCGATCTATTCTGAACCCATGACTGCATAAAAATCTGCGAACGTCTTCCGTGTGGGTCATTGGCTGCAGCACCAAATGCATCCGGTCGTTCATGATCCATGGTGCCGAGGAAAGGATCTCTTCAATCAGATTTCCGCCCATACCGCATATTACGATCTCTGAAACTTCTTCAGGAAAAAAACGATTCAGACCATCGGAAAGCCTGAGATCGATCCTATCCGAGAGGCCATAGGCCGCAACCGTTTTTCTTGCGTTATTCAAAGGCCCTTCGCCAACGTCGGAAGCGATCACGCGGTGAACGATTCCTTTTTGCATCAGAAATACGGGCAGATACGCATGATCCGTACCGATATCAGCCAAAACACCGCCGCCGCGGACCATAGAAGCCGCGGCGAGCAGTCTGGAACTTAATTGGATCATCCGTTGGATTCAAAATAAGCGTTGAGCTCGTCTACAAGATCGTCGGGATCAACACCGTGAACCATGCAGGCTTCTTCAATGCTTTCCATTCTTGATGCGGGGCAACCGAGGCAATGCATCCCCATATTCAGAAAGAAGGGGGCAACCTCCATATCCGCATCCAGGATCTCACCGATCAAAGTTTCTTTTGTAACAACCATTTTTTATTCTCCTTCCAGGTATTTTTGTCTTGTATTTGTTTGAGAAATGATATATGCAGGGCGGCCTTTCGCCTCCGCGTATATACGAGATAAATATGCGCCCATAACACCGAGCACGAAAAGGATCACAGCGCCGATAAAGAACATTCCGGCCAAAAGAAGCGGCGCCGCGGATGTATAGAGCGGATCGGCAATATTACGAACGATCGAATAAACCAGAGCAATAAGAGAAATCAGCAGGAAAACGACGCTGCAGAAATAGCTGAGCTTCAAAGGCATACTTGTGAAGCCCAAAATACCGTCGAGCGCATAGCGGAACAGCTTTGTGAAGGACCATTTTGTTTGGCCGGCGGCGCGCTCACGGTCTTCATGCTCGATCCATTTTACATTGAACCCGACCCATGCAAAGATACCTTTTGAAAAACGATTGCCCTCGGGCATGGAAAGAACGGCTTCCACAACGTTCTTTTTCATAACGCGGAAATCCTGCGCGGAACTGTTGATTTTCGTTTCGCTTACCGCGTTTATCACTTTATAGAACAAATCCGAAAGCTTTCCGGTGAGCGCCGCGCCAGTACGGTCAACTCGCTTTGCGGCGGCAACGTCATAGCCTTCTTCTTCAATGCACCGAAGCATCTCCGGGATCAAATCCGGTGAATGCTGAAGATCCGCATCCAAAATGGCAGTGTAATCAAACCGAACGGTATATTTCATTCCCGCAAGCATCGCTGCTTCTTTTCCGAAATTGCGGGAAAAAGAGATATACCTTACGGCCGGATCTTTCATGGCAAGCGTTTTCATGATGGAAAGCGTATTGTCGGTACTGCCGTCGTCCACAAATACGATCTCACAGCTGTATTGATTCGATAACGCGCCGATCACTTTGATGGTTTCGGTATAAAACAATTCCAATACGTCCTGCTCATTGTAGCAAGGCACCACAAGTCCTAAGGTTTTCATGCTTTTGCCTCCTCGATCATGCGAATAAGCTCTCTTCCTGCGCATTCCATAAACTTCAGTCCCGCCGGGTACATCGTTTGCGGCAAACACTTCAGAAAATTATCCGCTTCTAAAGTGAGGTCCCCGGTATAACCGATTTGTGCGAATGCGTTTGTGATTTCACCCCACGGAAGCATTCCCGTGAAAGGACAGGTATGCTGATCCTCAAGATAGTTATTGTCGTGAATATGCACACAGGTAAGGCGGTCAGCCCCAAGCGCCTGAATGAACGGCGCTTCATACTCGCGCACCAGCCCAATATGACCGATATCCAAACAAATCGTGAACCAATCCGCGTCCAGCGCATCTACGTATTCCGCAAGCTCCTGCGCCGTGGAGCACACGTTCGGAACGATCGTGCGCATCCGGGGGTCTCTTCCCCACATATTTTCCAAAGCAATTTTCACACCGGCCTTTTTTGCATAGGGAAGCAACGCATTATACAGCTCCAGGTTTCTCTCTTTTTTGTTTTCGGGGAAATATACCGGATGTACAACGATATTCTTTACACCCGCAATACCGGCAGCCTCGATCGACCGGATCAGCTTTGGACGGATATTATCGTTATAGTCTTCATCATTCAATCTGTAAGAAGGGAAAGGTGCATGCGCCTGATTGAAAAATACGCCGTATCCATCAGCGATTTTCAATAGCGTTTCAACCTTTTTTTCAAAACCTGCTTCATAGATCCATGCGGTTGATTCGCCTTCGAACATAGATAGATCAATGGCGTCAAACCCGGCTTCGGCAATCAGAGCTACCGCCTTTTCAATGCCGAATACTTCCGCTGTCGCATCTGTTTGTGTAGATAAAATCATAACCATACTCCCGTATCAATAATCGTCAGGCTCATCGGCCAGTACGGCTTCCGCACTGCGGATGCCGTCTACGGCAGCCGAAACGATTCCACCCGCGTAACCGGCGCCTTCACCGCAGGGATAGATCCCTTTAATATTCGCTTGCCGGCATTCATCACGAACGATTCTCACCGGCGAAGAGCTTCTGCTTTCAGGAGCGGTAAGAACGGCATCCGGCATTCGGAAACCGGGCATTTTCTTGTTGAACGCCTCGATGGCCAGGGCAATTTCATTTGTGATCACGTCGGGCAGAATACGCCGTATATCTCCGGGAACAACACCGGTAGTACAGCTCGGCCGCACTGCGCCGAATGCCTTTGAAGGAATCCTGTTCATAAAATCGCCTACCGTTTGCGCAGGCGCCGCATAAGATCTTCCGCCGGCAAGAAATGCTTTTGTTTCTATTTCGCGCTGCAAACGCATGCCTGCAAGCGGGTCGCCGTCGGGTATGTGCACCGGTTCGATCCCCACGAGAATTGCGGAATTTGCGTTTTCACCGTCTCTTGCGTACTCGCTCATGCCGTTTACTACGACCATATCTTTTTCGGACGATGCGCACACAACGGTGCCGCCGGGACACATACAAAACGTATAACCGCCTCTGCCGTGCGGCGGATGATTGGCAAACTTATAATTGGCCGCGCCGAGCCGGGGATCGTTCCAAAAGCTGCCGAACATGGCTTTATTGATCAGTTCCTGCGGATGTTCGATGCGCACGCCGACGGAGAATGCCTTTTTCTCCATATTGATACCGGCATTCCGAAGCATTTCCACGGTATCACGGGCGGAATGACCGATGCACAGAAGAAGCGTATCCGTTTCCAGATCATAACGAGCCCCCGATCTGTCCTCATAACAGACCCCTTGGATATATCCGTTTGCGATATACAGATCCGTCAAACGACAGCCGAAGCGGACTTCCCCGCCCAAACGTATAATTTCATTCCGCATATTTTTAACCAAAGGGCGCAGCCGATCGGTTCCGATGTGGGGATGCGATGAATAAAGGATCTGCTCAGGCGCACCGAATTTCACAAAGCTGGAAAGAACATACCTGCAGCGTTCGTCCTTGATACCGGTTGTAAGCTTCCCATCCGAAAAGGTCCCGGCGCCGCCTTCACCGAACTGTACGTTGGAATCGGTATTCAAGCGTTTGTCTGTCCAAAATCCGTGTACTTCATCCGTGCGCGTATCAACGTCGCTTCCCCGTTCAAGCACTATCGGGCAAAGCCCGGCCTGCGCAAGAATATAAGAAGCAAACATGCCCGCAGGCCCAAACCCGACAATTACCGGCCGAAGTGCGGATATCCTTTTATTTTCAGGTAAAGCATATTGGTATTTTTTTGTTAAAAAAACCTTATTCGGCAAAAAACGGGCAGCCACGTCTGTTTCATTCAGATCCGTTTCCACATTGACCGAGTAAATCATTTTTATATCGTACTTATGCCTGGAATCTATCGACTCTCGTACGATCTCTAACTCCGATATATGCGAAACGCTTATGCCGAGCACCTTTGCGGCTTCCGTTTTTATATCTTCCGGTGAAGCGCCGAGCTTCACGGATATTTCATTGATACGAAGCACTGTTATATCTCCAAAACGCTGTGAATTCCCGCAACCGCGCCGGATGACCACGCCCATTGCAAATTGTAGCCGCCGCAGTCGCCGTCCACGTCTATCAATTCGCCGCAAACAAAAACGCCCGGCAATTTTTTCAACTCCAACCGCTCGGTGATTTCCGAGCCGGCAATACCTCCGCTCGTCACCTGCGCGTTTTCAAATCCGCGCAGGCCTTTTACGGCATACCGTTTATGCTTGCAGTTTTTCAGCAGATCCGAAACAAGCGCGTCCGTGAGATGACGCAGCTGACACTCCTGAGACGCACCGGATTCTTTCAGAAAAAAAACGCCGAGGGGCTTTGGCAGTATACCGGTAAGAAACAGCTGCATCGGCATTTGCGGGTCGCTCTTTTTCATAGAATAGATCCGGCGAACAAAATCTTCTTCCTTCATTTCAGGAAGGCTGTCCGCCGTTAAAAACAATTGTTTTGCATTCGCTCTTGCGGCGAAAGACGACAGCTGCATTGCCGGTATTCCCGAGATCCCGTATTCCGTATATTGGATCTCACCGCTCATTTTTGCAATCTCAGAGCGTTCCGACGAAAGCGTCAGCGCGCCGGCCGTGCGGATCCCCTTCAGGCTTTTTGTAAAATCCGAAATCATAAAAGCCGTCAATGCCGGTTGCAGATACGTACACTTAACGCCGAACGCTTTTAATAAATCATAAACAGCCGCGGATGGATTACCCGATCCGCCGACCTTTCCGCCCGCGGCAAATATCACCTTATCCGCATAGAAAGCGTCATTCAGCAGATAACCGTGTTTTTCTTTTTTCATGGAGGTGATCCGGGTATCCGCAACGATCTCGATCCCGTTTTTTTCAAGCCCGCGCAATAGGATATCCACAACAGACGAAGCCTTCATACTCATCGGGTAGATCCTGCCGGCAGAATCGGTTACCGTGAGCAAGCCGAGCGATTCAAAAAAAGAGAGCGCGGCAGGTCTGTCGAAACAGGCGTATACCGATGAAAATAAATCAACCGCGCCGAAATAATGCGCAGCGGAAATCTCGGCATTGGATAAATTACAGCGACCGTTTCCGGTAACAAGTATTGTTTTCAGTAATCTGCTGTTTGATTCATAAATGCGTATTTGTACATTTTTACGGTTCTTTTTTGCCGTGTGCGCTGCGACCAGGGCAGCAAAAACCCCGGAAGCGCCTCCGCCAACCACAGCTATTTTCATTATTTCATCTTGTGCAGCTCTCATTCTTCAGGATCCGCCATTTTTTCAAGCAGATCTGTCAACTCCTTTGATCTGCCCTGCGCCCGAATGATCCGGATTTTTGCAAGCAGCATTCTTTCGTCTTTTGTAAGCCGGTTATCTCCGCCGTCTTCCTCTTTTTCGTCACGAACAGGATCGGGAGAACGTAAAGACAACACTTCGGAGGTGCTGAACGCATTGAGATCAACGTTATATATCACAGAAAGCAGTTGTATCTTCCGAATCGGTATTGCGGCTTTCCCCGTTTCGTAACCGGCATAGGTCGATCTTTCCACACCGATCAATTCGGCGATCTCCTGCTGTGTATACCCCGCTTCTTTTCTGAGTGCGGTCAGCTTATCTTCCAATCGCATGTCCAATCCCCCGATAATCATTTAAGCCCCAGAAGGTCTGAGGCGTCAAGATCCAGTATTTCACAGAAAGCGGCCAATTCAAAATCTCTTACGTTGCGCTGCCGTCCCTCGATTTTAGAAAGAGACGACGAACTCATTTCAATTCCCTTCAGCTGAAGTTTTGTAAGAAGATCCTTTTGCTTCAGCCCCAACTCTCTGCGTCTTTGCAGGAGAAGCTCGCCCACAATATTTTTATCACCGGAAATCAGTTTTCTGACTCTCAAAAAAATCACCTTGGTTATTTTATCATATCCTCGCTTTTCTGTCAATTTATATTAATTAATATTTATTTATTGTTTCAAAATATTGCGGCACGGCAATATCCTCTTCACAAACAAACTGCGCCTCAACGCTCACCTGTGTGTTTGCCTGCACACGGATCCGGCAATCAACAACAGCGATCGATTTCATCATGTCCGCCGCGGCGGCCGCGAGATCCGTAAAGGCGATCAAGAAAGATTTGTGATCATTCAGCGTGATTCGCTCCTCCTTTAATACTTTTTCGTGGGTCCTCACCACAGCCAAAGGAAAGATCACTGAATCCGCGCTCAGCATGGAAACACATGCGATTTTCTCGGAAGGCTCAGGAACCGTGACCCCGAACATACGGATTGCGTATTTGTTCTTTGAGGTTTCTATTTTCTGCACCTTGATATGCTTTCCGGTTTGACAGGTAAACCCCGTTTGCGTTCTTGCAAGGATCATTGCCTTTGCTTCCAGAAAAAGCGTTGCCCCGCCCGGCGTATTCTGAATCCCGTTCACCAACAGATCGCCCTTGAGCACAGCGTCGCCCACGTGAACGTCAGAAGCGCCCGAAAAAACGTCGGCCTTCAGGATCTCGCCGTCCTTTCCGGCGATAATATTGCAGTACCTCTTACGCCCGGAAATCTCAGGTATGACTTCCCTCTCATCTATGTTGACGTATAGCCTGCAGCCTACCAGGTTTACCGTGGAACGAAGGACCTGCTCACCGTATCTCTCGGAATATGATTCAATTTCATTGCAGTTGATCGTTCCTAAAAATACCCCCTGTTTCACATTTGCCTGTTCCAGATACGCACGAAAGCTGCTTTCGCTGATCGTTTTCAACCCTGTGATTTCAATACTCCAAAGGGTGGAAGATAAAAATAAAAGAATGAAAATAAAAAGAAGAACTCCAACAGGAATTCCAATCCGCTTTTTGTATTTATTCAAAATATCAGGCATGCCGGACCGTTCAGACACGATCAGGACCATGCCGCTTCTCTGCGCGGCGCGGATCACACGGACGTAGTCCCTCCAGCAGACGCTTGCCGTGATACCCTCACCCGATACAACAACGTTTTTTAGAATTGCTTTTTCCGCTTGGCACGCGGTCATAAATTCGGCGAAGAAGCCGTCTTTGGCCGTAAAAAGCACTTCACCCTTCAAAAAATGTACGATTCTTTCAAACAAAACTCAGTTCCTCCAAATAAAATGCAGCTCTTCAATTCTGCCGGACACGATCGTTTCATCGGAAGAATAACTCGGAACGTTCAACTGTGCGCCGATCATTTTCACGATCCCGTAACTGCAGCTCAAACATATTTCATTCTCCGTACATTCCAAAATACTCGTACACCCCTTGAACGCCAGTTCACCGGATGCATTCATCTGCAGCAAAAAACTTGCGAACGTATCGATCTCGGCTTTCTTTCCGATGCGATCTAAAAGCTGCCTGAGCTTGGGTCTCTTTTTCGTCATTAAATTTACCTCCTGTTTCCGATCGATAAAATCATATGCGAATACCGCATATTTTTATAACGGATCGAAATATAATTCAGTATGAAAACAAAAAGAGTAATAATCCTGAGATACCTATCGCTGTTTGCAGCAATACTGATCTCCCTGTTCGCCGTGAAGCATATCGCTTCGATAACGCAAGGCGCTCGCATCGGGATCGATCTTTGCATGAACACAATGATTCCATCGCTGTTCCCCATGTTGGCGCTCTCGTCTTTTCTTTCTCGCCTGCGTTATCCGAATAAGGTAGATCGGGCTGTTTTTCTGCCGATCCAATGGTTATCCGGCTTGCCGTCATCCACCGCCCCGGTTTTCTTTTTCGGTTCGCTGAACGGCTATCCCGTGGGAGTAAAAACGGCAGTTTCCCTTTATGCCGCCGGACGCATCGATCTTCGCAGCGCGCAAAAGGCCGCGTTGATAAATGTAAATCCCGGCATCATATTTTCCGTACTCGTTGCGGGAAAGATTTATTGCGGTTCTGCAGCGCATGGAATCCTTCTGTATTCTGCCGTAACCATATCCAATCTTCTTTTATGTTTGACGCTGCGAAAAAATAAACATAAACCGCCCGCAATCGACGGCGCAGAGTGGAATGACCTATCCTTTACAGATGCACTTGTCAAAGCCGTAGACGCAACCATTAAGAACACTGCTTCGATCTGTGCGTGGATCGTACTTTTTTCGGCAATTACGGCTCCATTGTCTTCTTTGCCTTTTTTCAAACCTCTTACCGTGCTTTCCGAAGTTACCAAAGCGGTTATCTATTGCGCATCTGAAAGAAACCTTCCCCTTTGCGCTTTCAGCATGGGGTTCGGAGGGATCTGTATTTTTCTCCAGCTGTTGCCTGATTTGAAACGGCTCGGGGTTCATCCGGCAGTATATTTACTTTACAGATCGTTTTCGGGCGGATTGTCTTTTTTGGCGGAAATATTATTTCTGAAAATCATTCCCGCCTCCGTGCTGACTTCTTCCACACAACACGTCCTTCTGCGGCCGGTCTCCGTTTCTGCTGCAGGAACCGCGGTTCTCATTCTCTTTTGTATTGTCTTCATGCTTTCCGCCGCAAGGAGGCCAACCCCAAAAAACTTCGTTATTCCACTTGATTATAAGAAAAAAATATGATAACATAAAAAAAAAGAAAGGAATCCGCGCCAATTTCTCATGATGCGGAACCGTATCTTATGGCAAAAAAGGTTTTCGGCACTGAAATCGAACCGAAATGCGCATACTGCGCCAGATGCATAAAAACAAAAAACGGCAAAACAGCTCTTTGTGAAAAAAAGGGGCTAACTACACCGGACGGCTCCTGCAGGCATTTTGTTTATGATCCGATGAAGCGTATTCCTCTTGCCTCACATCCTCCGCTTCCGGAATACAGCAGCGCGGAGTTTTCTTTGGATCCGGAGGTGGATTCCTGAATGGACGGTTTCTATTTTGATATCGGGATCGATCCGAATTACAGACTTGCCGATTCTGCCGATTCGTTATCTTCCGAAAAAACAATGATGCGCTTGTTTCATTTCATGAAGCAGCATGGAATATCCGGAGAACTTGACGCAAAGGTCATCCCCCCCATAGAGGCATACTCACACAGCATCGGCTATGAAATCGGCGCTTCCATCCTCAGGGACTGCTACGGAAAAGTCAATTATTTTTTTGCCGCCTCCGACGCACCTGTGTTTGATGATATCGCAAAGGTGTTCAAGGCTTATAAAAAGAATATTAAAATCATTTCGGTTTCCGTTGGCGACACACAGAGAGACAGCGTTTCCGTTTACGCGGATACGTTCATCCATGTTCCGCAGAATAAAGCTGCTGCCGCTGCGGCTCAGCTCAATGATCTCGAAAAACTACACGTCGACACTGTTTCCGGCGGGGTACTGCAGGCCGCAGCCGAAGAAGCGGTCAAAATCAATGACAAGCATGCGCGTTACGTTATTCTGCTCACACACAAATAATAAAAAGCTCTTCTTCGTGAAGAGCTTTCTCATTTTTCATGGGGTTATTTTGCTTTTTTTATAAGATCTTCGATCTGTTTCGATGTAAACTTATAAACGGAGGGGCAAAAATGGCACCGCACCTCTGTGATCTCATCCTGCGCCATTTCCTTCAACGCCTCTGCGCCTGTGCTCAAAAGCGCTTTCGCAACACGATCGCGGGAACAATCACAGCGGTATTCTGTTTCGCCGGCATCCAAAGGCTGCACCCTGAACTCAGGCAATACCTTACTGCAGATCTCCAACGGTGTGCAGCCGTCACGCAGCATCGTTGTAACAGGCAGCACAGACCTGATCCCTTTCTCCACCCGTTCGATGACCGTATCATCCGCAGTTGGAAGCAGCTGGATCAGGAATCCACCGGCCTTTGCCGTACGGCCTTCTTTATCCACAAGCACACCGAGCGAGCACACAGTAGGTATTTGCTCGCTGGCGGCAAAGTAGGAGGTAAGGTCTTCGGCGATCTCGCCGGATATCAGCGGGACCTGACCGATCATGGGTTCGCGCAGCCCAAGATCCTTGATCACGGAAAGCGTGCCTTCACTGCCGACCGCTTTGCCCACGTCCAGCTTTCCGTTTGGTTTCAGCGGAAGCTCAACATGAGGATTCATCATGTAGCCTTTTACATTCCCCTTTGCATCGGATGCGGCGATCACCGCCCCCGCTTCCCCGTTGCCGCTTACGCGCAGCGTTAAGGTCTGCTCGGCGCTTTTCAGCATATATCCCATAATGGAGGCGCCGGTAAGAAGGCGGCCCAAAGCGGCGGTGCACACCTTGGAAGTACTGTGGATCTGACGCGCCGCCTCCACAATATCCGTTGAATCCTCTGCAATCACAACGACGGTACCGTCGTCGGAAATACATCTTTCAATTCTTCCCATAATTACTCCTTTTTATTTTACAGCGGCGAAATAGATGCGCTGTTCTTCATTCCCGGGCTCATTATAGCTCAGATCCCCGAATCGAAAGACCTCGGAAAATCCGGCGGTGAAAAGCATCTTTTCCAGCGCCTCGGAAGGATATGCCCGCTCGGTGACCTCATCACACTCTCTCGTATATTTTCCGGCCCCGTCCGAAGAGAATATGTCGATCAGCATCTGAACGGTATGATCCGCAGGGTCGTACTCATTCTGCCACACAAGAAAGTCCGATTCGTCTTCATATACAAACGTATTGCTGCCGAGGATCTCTTCGTGCTTATATACCGTATTTACGTCAAACAGGAATACGCCGCCGGGTTCTGTAAACAATGAAACACGGTCAAACACACGCTGAACGTCCGCAGGATCTGTGAGGTGGTTGATCGAATCCAAACAGCATACGCAGGCATTGATCGTTCCGAAAAGATCAAGTTCCCGCATATCCTGCGCAAGGATCAGCGCTTTCCCCCCGTAAGCAGCGAGACGCTGTCTGGCCTGCATCAGCATATCATACGAAAGATCCACCGAAATCACGTCGTATCCAAGTTGAATAAAGGCCTCGCTTACAGCGCCGGTGCCGCAGGCCAGATCAAGAAGGATGCCATGCGAAACGCCGAGCCTGCTTAACAGGGAATATAAATATCTTGTACGTTCC